>DULZ01000093.1 GCA_012840125.1 Clostridia bacterium
CAAGGCCCTGTTCCGGGCAGTCTCAGCCTCGGCATAGTGTTTCATCGACTGGATATCAATTAAACTGTTTTCCCTACCGTCGTCCCCGGCACTGTCCAAAGACGCCAGGCCCTCCTCCTCGCGCTTGCTCTTCCGGTAATAATCAATACAGCGCATCTGGATAATTCGTTTGGCAAAAGAGAGAAAACTGCCCTTGTCCTGGCGGTAGCCCCTAATCGCCTCGGCAAAGGCGAGAAGAGCCACGCTGTATTCATCGTCTTGCTCTGTGATATAACTCTTAGATGAACACTTGCGCGCCGTCGCCAGGATAAACGGTTTGTATTCACGAATCAGCGGTTCCATCTCTTCTTGCTTGTTCTGGATTCTAAGGACCCGCTGGTTTAGTGTCCGTGGAAAAAGGATATCCTTCACAAGCTGCGTGTCCATGGCATCACCTTCCTTTGCCCGCGCTGCACATGATCGTCTCATGCCGGAACCGGCTGCCGGCGGGCATGCAGGACAAACAACCCTGTGTTAATGCCAGGTTATCATTATTTAGTATAAAATTCGATAGCCGGCCGGCAATTTTTGGGGTACCCCAAGTTTTTTTCGATGGCGCCCTCCTAAAAAACGAACATAAGGGGACGGTTCTTTTGTGAAACTGCACAAAAGAACCGTCCCTTTGCGCCCTTGTGCTCCCTGTACCGGGCTACAATAAGAACTGCATGATAATTAAAAGAATAAGTCCGGGAATGCCGAGAAAGCCGGCCAACAGAATGGTCACCACATTAATGGGAATAAGGATGCCGAAGAAGGCACCGATAAAATTAAAACCCCACAATAACAGCAGCCCAAATAGGGAGTTGACGATAATCTTAAGAACCAGTTTTAACGGTTTTAATAAGATGCGGCTCACCAGGTAGACCAGGAATACAATAAAGCCAATGGCAAATAAAACCTGCAGTGTATCCACCATCGCTATCCCTCCGTTACTGAAGCCTGTTCCTCTTGTTCCACTTCCGCGCCGTCCAGCCGGTCTATTTCCAGCTGCCAAATGCCGGCGGGATATTTATCGCGCATCAAGCTGATAAAATGCACCAGTCGCTTTTCCGCCGCTTCCATGTTATAGATCGCATAGTCTACCAGGGCAGGCTCCGTTACTTCATTGAAATAGCGCTTGGCAATATACCACTCGCTTTTGATTTCCTCCAAGACTCTTAAATCCTTCAAGGTCTCCTCCGGCAAATCAAGATATCCCGCCGGCTTCCGCCAGCGCTCAACCAGTTCCAGGATAAACTCCCGGCAGTTAAGGCCAAACATGAATCTCCCTCCCCGATTCATTAAATGCTTATGAAGGAGAAAAGGAGATTAGCACTGTTTGTCCTTAGCCCTGGTAATCTTTTTTAAATATTTTCAGTGCTTGATTGATGTCCTGGGCATAGGCATCTACGCCGGTATATTCTTTGACGATATCATCCACGGGATATCCTCCCACCACTACTTTCACCTTATTCCTTAAGCCCACTTCTTTCAAGAGATCGACCACTTTCTTGACCGAACCGACACAGAAAGACAGCAAAACACTCAAACCCAGGTAATGAGCCCCGGTTTCATCCACCGCCTTGATGAACTTTTCCGGCGGTACATTGACGCCTAAATCGTAAACGCAAAAACCGTGGGAACGAAGCAAATAAGCGACAATGTTTTTCCCCAGGTCATGAATATCGCCTTCCACCGTGCCCATCACCACGGGAATGCCCCCGGGTGGATTGCTGGCGGCAATGTAGGGTTCCAAAACCTGCATCACGCAGCGGAAGATTTCCTCCGACATGATTAAGTCCGATAGAAAATACTCGCCCTGGCTGTATTTTTTCCCGACGATTTCCACCCCTAAGCGGCAGTCTTCCACAATGTCGATGCAGTTCCGCCCGGCTTGAATCTGCTGTTTAACCAAATAAATGGCCTTGTCTTCATCTAATTCAGCCATCGCCTTGATTAATTCGTCTCCCATTCCCTGTGCCTCCACGCTCATTCTTCTTCACCGTGCCAGCCGTCATAAGCGGTCAATTGATAACGATCCCCGCGGTAGACGGACTTGCTCCAACCGATCGGTTTACCCTCGGAGTTGTATAAGGTCTGCTCCAGCACGAAAACCGGCGCTCCGGGGGCGATTTGCAAGATGGCGGCTTCTTTCTCATTGGCCACCGACACTTGCAGCACCTTTTTGGAACTGATGGGCATTTGGTCGCTGTGCTGGGATACGATCTTGGTCAGCGAAGGGTCTTGCAGCTCTGTTTCCAGGATGGGCTTTCTCTTGGTATAAATGGTATACTTCCTCTCATAAGCCAGCGGCTCATCCTCCGCAGTCAGCACCATGACAAAATACAGAAACCGCAGGTTGTCATCGCCGGTCTGGAACTTGGCTTTCAGCTGCTTATCGGCTCTGACGATTTTTGCCTCCAGCAACGTAGTCTTGTAGGAAAGGCCCCGGTCCTTCACTTCCTTGTCAAAAGCATCCAGCTCAAAGACTACATTGTCCAACTTGGGAGCAGACACAAAAGTTCCCTTGCCCTGCTTGGTATAAACCATCCCTTTGGCCACGAGTTCAGCTATGGCTTTGCGCACCGTCATCCTGCTGATCTGGAAGCGTTCCGCCAGTTCCATCTCCGTGGGCAAAGCCTCGCCCGGTAGAAATTTCCCTTCCCTTATTTGATTTTCTAAAAATTTTGCCAACTGGTAGTAGATGGGTATTACCGAGTTCTTATCAATGGCCAATTTGTCTTGCACGTCCTTAACACCCGATTTCATCCGTATCTACCTTTGCTGACTCACCAAAATATTATCACAATTCACGGCAGCATTCATGATTTTTTTGCCTAAAAGGTGAAATTGGTGTTAACCCCGGATAGGTTCTCCCGCGGTCAACACCAATATGTATTTCACCGGTAACCGGCAAGACCCCTGATCAAATTCCATGTTAGTCTACCAGGGCGTCGTTCCGGTGGGCTTTGAGGAAATTCCGTCCAAATTTATCTTTATTCAGTAAGAGCTCCGTGGTCAGCACCGCCGTCATCAATTTCCCGTCGATGGGATCCAGGATGGCCGCATCCATGCCGTGGGCCATGCAGATGGTGAGGAAATAGCGGTTGATCAGCTTTCTTTTGGGCATTTGATGGGATACGTTGCTTAGACCGGAGACGGTCTTCACCTGGTATTTCTCTTTGATCTCCGCCAAGCACTGGAAGAAGATCACCGCATTGTCACTGCTGACGGCCACGGGCAGTACCAGGGGATCCAGGTAGAGTTCATTGAGGTCCAGGTTCTCTTGCTTGAAGACCTCTACCAGTTCCCCGGCAATACGAATTCTCTCCTCGGCGGTTTTGGGAATCCCGTTGTCATCCATGGTCAAACCGATGACAGAGCAGCCGTATTTTTTAATTAACGGCAGCATTCCTTCCAGCCGTTCTTTCTCCATGCTGATGGAGTTCAGCATGGCTTTGCCTTTGCAGAGGGACAGCCCCTTCTCCGCCACTTCCGCACTCACGGTGTCAATGCATAAGGGGACATCCACTACTTCCTGGACCGTTTTCACGATCCATTCCATATCTTCTAACTCATTGTTGCCCTGAGCGGTATTCACGTCAATATAATGAGCCCCGCATGCCGCTTGCTTGCGGGCTAAATCCTGTACAAACTGCACATCCCGGTTGATGATGGCTTCTCTCACCGACGGGATGGCACTGTTAAGCTTTTCCCCAATGATTAACATGCTGACTTACCTCCTTTGTGTTGTCTCAACTGGCTGGTACTCAGCCGGCAAGTCTGGTGCTGCTACTGGTGCTGGCGGTAATCAGCAGCGCTTGCGCCCCACTACGCTACGTTTCCCAAACAGCTACCAATATCAAAAAAGTTCTCAAAATGGGTAGCCCGGTAATAGAGCCGGGAGGTCCGTGGGCTCTATTACCGGTACTGTATATTAACAACCCGGAGGGTTGTTAGAAGATCTGGTCGGCGATTTTTACCGCATCGCTGGCGCTGGTGCCTACGTAGTCAGCACCCACGTATTGTTTCACTTTTTCATCCACATAGTTGCCGCCGATGACAATCTTGGTGTCCAGACCTTCGGCCCGGATGGCGGCGATAATATCTTTCATTCCCTCTTGGCAGCCGGTTAAAAGAACGCTCATGCCGACCATGGGTGCTTTGGATTCTTTAATGGCGTTAATGAATTTTTCCGCGGACACATCTACGCCTAAATCAATTACATTGTACCCGGCGCCCTTGAGCAGCATGACCACGATGTTCTTACCCAAGTCATGGACGTCCCCTTTGACGGTACCGATGACGACGTTGCCTTTAAACTCCTGCTCTTGGCCATGCAAGTGGGGCTCCAGAATGTCCATGGCGTCTTTCATGATTTCCCCGGCCATGATCAATTCACTCAAGAAGTAATCCCCTTGCTCAAACCGGTTGCCGACTTCCGTCATACCTTCCTGCAGTTTGCCTACGATTTCTAAAGGAGATACCCCCGCATCAAGGCGTTCCTTGACCAGTGACAATACTTTTTCATCTTCCAATTCCGCAATCGCGCTTGCCAATTGATCAGTCAATGCCATAATTAATACGCCCCCAATCTGTTAAAGTTTGTCGAAACGCGGCGATGAGCCTTTTAGCGCTGGACCCACCACCACAGGTACAGGTAAGCAAAAGCGTCTACTTTTTCCCAGTTGGACTTAATCAGTTCCACATCACCGGTAAACGGTTCCATCTTCTTGGCAAATTCTTCCCAGGGAACGGTCACACCAGGTCCTCTTTTAATTTCTGCCATGTGGCTAACCCCCTTAAAAATTGTTAGTATTTACCGTATTCCCGTGCCGTTTCAATCAGGGCTCTGATGTTTTCCTCTTTGGCGTCATACTGGATGACACCGCCGGAGTCGATGATGAACCCGCCGTCGGCTGCGTAGTTGTCAATCAGCCGCTTCACATAATCACGCACTTCTTCCGGTTTGCCGTAGGACAACATGGTATTGGGCACATTGCCGCTGATGCAGAATCGTTTGCCTAAGATCTTATGAGCCTTGTCCATATCAGTTTGGTCTACGTGGAAGACAATACTACGGTCGGGAAGTTCCGCGATTTTCTCTAAATAGGGTGTCCAGTCGCCTTCGGCATAAAACATGGTTCTAATGCCTTTTTCCCAAAGGGCTTCAATGACGGCTTTCAATGTAGGCCAGTAGAATTTATCCCACTGCTCCATGTTGAGGAACGGATATGCACCACGGTGGAGGGGACAGAAGTTAGGGAGTTGGGTGTTGCCGCCGTTGGTCAGCAAACCGTAAGTCACGTTATGGGGTACCAGCATGTCCACGGCAGCCAGCAATTTGTCAGGACGTTTCCGCATGTCGACCATAATTCCTCTTAAGGCCCGGAGCACGTCACCCAGGGTGTCAAAAGGAGCCTTGTGCATGCCGGCAAAAGCCATCGGGACGCCACACTCATTCTTCCACATTTGCACGGCCGCCTGCTTTGCTCCCTGGTCCATCATGAAGGCCATGGCGCCCTTGATCAAGGCCATGTTGGCGCGGAAAGAACCTGGCTCGGCAAACTCTTCATGAATCCGGGGCAGGAGGTTTTCCAAAATCCACTTGGTGGGATCTTCAATAAAAGCATCGTAGTCCTCCGGCTTCATGTATTCATCTTCCACATACTGGAACTGCAGGTTTTCATCCAGGTCTCTACCGGCAAATTTCAGGTACTTGGCTCCCACGGCATCATGCAGAGGTGCCCACCAGAGCATGGGAGCGCCGGGGCAAGTATCCACGTCGAACTCTTTTACAAACTTGGTGGCCGCGGCGATGTTCTTCTCAATGTCATAGTAGATTTCTTGCAAGCTGAAGCCCGCATATTTGGCCGTGAACTCACTGCACTGCAAACGAATGGGTACCATGTCAGGCTTTTCATTGTTCAATGCCTTCGTGTAGCGAGTCAGCTTTTCTTGATAAACCTTTTCCATTTGGCAAGACATGAAGATACCTCCTATCATTTGGATTTTTGCCTCAGCCGGGAAGCGTGATGTGTAAACTTCTTTTCTTAACATCCCCCTCTCCGTCAGGTTTTAAAACTCACGCCGCCGTCACTGACAAATTGAAAGATAATAATGAAAATTGATATTATGTTATATTGTATATACAAGCCACTGTACTTATATCTTAGCACTGATTATCATCAACAGTCAATATATAACAAAGTGATATTTGCCATAAGTCTGATTCTTTTTACTTTTACACTTAATTAATCTAAAAAAACAGTCGCACAACTCCCCTACTTGTCTACTCACCGGCTTTGAAATTATACACCGGTTTGATGACTGATATTATTTCAACCGTATCCTGGATATGGTTGATGATTTCCTCCACCGGCTTGTAGGCCAGGGGGCACTCATCCAGAGTGGACTTGTTCACCGTGGTGGTGTAGATACCTTCCATGGTTTGCTTGAATTGTGCCAGGCTAATTACTTCCTTGGCTCTCCGCCGGCTCATGAGGCGGCCCGCCCCGTGGGGCGCGGAATAATTCCAGTCCGGGTTGCCCTTCCCCAGGCAGATTAAACTCCCATCCCGCATATTCATGGGAATCAGCACTCTTTCCCCCCGGCGGGCGGAAATGGCACCTTTTCTTAAAATCATACTGCTCAAATCGATGTAGTTGTGGATGGTGGTAAACCGGTCCGCTGCCGTCAGACCCATCCGGCATAAAATCTCATCGACGATGGCCTGGCGGTTGTAGACGGCGTATTGCTGCACCAGTTTCATGTCGTGCAGGTACCGGCGATAGTTTTCTCCTTCCAGATAGGCCAATTGCTTGCTGATACTGATGGACTTCTTTCTTAAAGTTTCGTAGGCCAAATTCTGATAGTATTCCGCCACCTGTTTGCCCAGGTGCCGGCTGCCGGAATGCACCACCAGGTACAGGCAGCCCTCTTCGTCCCGGTTGACTTCGATGAAGTGGTTCCCACCGCCAAGGGTGCCGATGCTTTTCACCGCCCGGTCCAGGTCCACATGCTGTTGGCAAAACAGCTCCCCTAAATCGATGCGGGCTGCATATGCATGGGCTTTTTTCCTGATGTCAAAGCCGGCAGGAATATGGTTGTAGATCACCTGATCCAGTTTTTTAAAGTCGATACTTTTTTCTCTCAATTTAACGGTTTCCATGCCGCAGCCGATGTCCACCCCTACCAGGTTAGGCACCACCTTATCGGTGATGGTCATGGTGGTGCCGATGGTGCAGCCGATGCCGGCGTGAACGTCGGGCATGACCCGGATACGGCTGCCCCTGGTAAACTCCTGGTCGCAGAGTTCCCGGATCTGGGCCAGGGCTTCCGGTTCCACCCGATCGGTAAAGATTTTGGCCCGGTTACATTTACCTTCTACTACAATCACACTATCACCCGATTCCCGCCTTTGTGTTAACCATCATGCCATCAATCCGCCTCTTTTGCAACCATTTCCTTGACCGGTATTAACCCGTTGGCCCCTTGGGGGAAACGGTTACAACATTCTCCAAGTCATGCTATAATAAAAATATCAAATGGCGTATTGAACTAACCAACTTTGCGCATTGTTTCACAACATTGGTAGGGGGCCTTTTCTGATGGCGAAAAAAGGGAACAACCGGGCCAAGGGCAGTGCCTACACTTTCCAGAACAGCGATGTCAAAAGTATCGTGGAGAACCTGCCCACTCCTCTATTTGTCACTGATAAGGACGGCAACATCCTGCTGTCCAACTCCTTTACCGCTTTTACCCTCGGGCTGACTTTGGATGAATTATTGAGCTCCAATGTTCAGGACCTGGTGAATAAAGGTCTTTATAACAACTCCTATGCCCTGCAGGCCGCCAGGGAAAAACGGCCTGTTACCGGGACCATCAAGACCAGGATGGGCATCACCACCATCTCCACCAGCACTCCCATTCTTGACGAAAACGGCGAAGTGACGTTAATTGTTACCACCTCCAAACCGGAGGAAGTAACCTTGAGCAGCGAAAGCCAGGAAACGGCGGACGCCGACATGAAAAGCAAGCTCCAGCGGGAGCTGGAATACTTGCGCCAGCAAAAACTATCCCACGAAGAAATCGTGGCGGAAAGCTTTGCCATGAAGCAAATCGTCAAGGAGTGTTTAAATATTGCCAAGACGGACAGTGCCGTCCTGCTCATGGGGGAATCCGGTACCGGAAAGGATGTTTTGGCCAACTTTATTTACAAGAACAGCCACCGGGCCGGCGGTCCCTTTATTACCATCAACTGCTCCGCCATTCCCGAACCGTTGTTTGAAGCGGAGCTGTTCGGCTATGAAAAGGGTGCTTTTACCGGCGCCGATGCCAACGGGAAAATGGGGCTATTGGAAATCGCCAATGAAGGGACCCTCTTCTTAGATGAGATTTCGGAAATGCCTCTCTACCTGCAAGCCAAGCTCCTCCGGGTTCTGGAACACCATGAGATCCGCCGGGTGGGGGGCACCGCCACCCGCCGGGTGAATTTCCGCCTCATCTCCGCCACCAACAGGAATTTGGAGGAAATGGTGAAGGAGGGAACCTTCCGGAAAGACCTGTTCTACCGGATTAACGTCATCCCGATCACCATCCCGCCCCTTAGGGAACGGCCGGAGGATTTAATCGCTTTAACGGGCAAGTTCATTGAAGAATTCAACAAGAAATACCGCCGGAATTACCGGTTGAACCGGACGGTCATCCAGTACCTGCTGAAACACAACTGGCCGGGCAACGTGCGGGAACTGCGCAATTACATCGAAAGAGAGGTAGTAACAAATGGGGCCGCAGGACAAACCTTCCTGCAGCCCCAGCAGCACCGGTGCGCCCAGCCGGAGGCTTTCGATTACCCAGCCCACCAGCGGCTGCCCCTCAAAGAGTTTATGAAGCTCATGGAAGAAAAGTACATCAAGGATACCCTGGCCGAGTGCAACGGCAGGATCGGGGAAACCGCCAAAACCCTGGGCATTTACCGCACCGTGTTATACCGGAAATTAAAATCCTACAGTCAAAAGGAAAACCCAGCGCAACCCGAGCCCGGGAACGATTAGACAGCCTAACCGTAACGGAATTCCACCCCACAGGTTCCCTGGGGGTAATGCCACCGGTCCACCACGGTGCCCATCCCCAGAACCCGGCAGGTGCCGCATTCCAGGCACCCGGCGAAATCAAAACGCACGGTACCGTCCTGGTTGAGGCCGTACAAGCCGGCCGGGCAGGCTTTAATGATCTTTTGCAGCGCCTCCATATCCGTAATGTTTTCCTTGAGAATGATGTGGGGGTTGCCTTCGTCAATATAGAATTTGTCCACCGCCAGCTTTTCTTCCACACTTACCGTGCTCAAATCGCCCTTACCCCCTTTAACCCGTCTTTCAACAGTGTCGCCAGCCCAACCCGTTTAATGGATTGGTTCACTTTCGCCAGTAAGGACTTGTTGGGGCTGCCGTCCACTTTGAACAGATCAGTCATGAGACTCACGGCCATGGCCGGGTAATCATTGAAGATGCGCGGGTTGTTCATAAACTCAGGTGCTTTCTTGTACAGCCGGAGATCCTGTAGCACGAAACTCTGCTCCAGCAGTTGTTGATAGACGGACAAGCTCTGGGCGCTGAAATCGCCCTTTTCTTTTGCCTGGATCACGGCTTTGGCGGCCGCTTCCGCGGAAGCAACAGCCAGGTCCATGCCCCGCACCATATAGCCGGTGTTAATCACAAAGCCAGCCGCATCTCCGACCATCACCACTCCGTCACTGAAGAGCTTGGGCATCATGTTGATCCCCGCTTCCGGCACCAGGTGACCGGAGTACTCTATCAATTTGCCCCCTTTGATCAAGGGACGGATCACCGGGTGCTGCTTGAAATCCTCCAGCATTTCGGGCAGTGTTTTCTGGGCCCGCCCCATGTCGGAAAGGGTACACACCAAACCCAGCGACAGGGACGATTTATTGGTGTAGAGGAAACCGCCGCCCATGATGCCGCCGGTACAGGCACCGGCAAATAACCAGGACAGCCCCTCATCGCCGCTCAGGTTGAAACGGTCCGCAATGACCTGTTCCGGCAGCTCAATGACTTCTTTGACCCCCACTGCCACCTGGTGAGGGTGGAGTTCTTGCCGGAGCCCCACCTGCTGTGCCAGCAGGGAGTTAACCCCGTCGGCCAGGATGACTACATCGGCTTCCAGCACATCCTCACCGGCCTTGACTCCCACCACTTTGCCGTCCTGTACCAGGAGCTCATCCACCCGCACGCCGGCGGCCAGCACAGCACCGGCTTCTTCCGCTTTCCCCGCCAGCCACTGGTCGAAGACGCCCCTTAAGACGGTGTAAGAAGCGTTCTGCGGATCCCCCAGGGCCCCGGCATAAAAATCCAAAGTGACGGCACCATCCCCGGTAAGGAAGCTCACTTTTTCCTTGGTGACTTTTCGCTCCACCGGGGCTTCGGCTGCAAAATTAGGGATAATCTTTTCCAAACTGTGGCCGTACAGCCGGCCGCCGGTCATGTTCTTGCTCCCGGCATAATTGCCCCTTTCGATGACCACCACCTCGAGGCCCGCTTGGGCCAGCACGTAACCGGCGGTGGCGCCGGCCACTCCCGCTCCCACTACAATCACATCAAACCGGTCAGACATGTTATCACCCCGGGCTTAACCCTGCAGTGCCGCCATGATGGCCGGTATGGCTTCGTTCAAATCCGCCACCAGGTAGTAATCAGACACTTTGAAAATGGGAGCGTTTTCGTTGTTATTAATAGATACTACTACTTTGGCATCCCTGACGCCGTACACATGCTGGACCTGGCCGGAAACACCGGCACACAGGTACAGGTCCGGCCTGATTTGCTGCCCGGAGATCCCGATATATCGCTCCTCCGGCAGCCACTTGAAGTCTTCGGAAATGGGCCTGGTGCAGCCGATTTCGGCGCCCATGGCTTGGGCCAGCTGTTCCGCCAAGCGGAGCTGGCTTTCCTCCGTAAAGCCCCGGCCCACGCCCACGACAACTTTCGCCTCCGCCAGGTTGACGGAGGAGGCATCCTTCCCCTTGCGCTCGATCAAGGTGATCCCGCCGGCTTCCGGCAGTGGCAGTTCCACCACTTCCCCGCTGTGACCGGCCGGAGGCTCCTGTTTTTCAAAGGTATGAGGAGCTACGGTGACCACCACCGGGTAAGCCCGGCACTGTATTGTCTTGTTGGCCAGGCCGCCGTAGATGATGCGCTGCAGGCGGAGACCGCCCTCCACCGGTTCCATCTTCTGGCATTCACTGACACAAGGACAATCCAGCTTAGCGGCGAGCAGGGCCGCCAAGGTTTTGCCTCTTTTCGTGGCATTAACCAGGACCAGCTCCGGTTGTTCTGCCGCCGCTTCCGCGCACAGCATGTCAAAATACTGCTCCCAGACGGTGTTTTCCGGTAGCCTCATCAATTTCACCGAATGGGCCCCGTACCCGACCGCTGCTTCTCCCGCTGCCCGGTCCCCCACCAGGTAGGCGGTAATATGACCCTGAAACTCCCTGGCTTTGCCGATCAATTCAAAGGCACTTTCCTGCTGATCTGAAATAACCCAAAGCTTGTTCATGATTTCACCTTCTCGCTTAAATTACTTTTTCTTCCCGCAGCTGTTTTACCAGTTTAGCTGCCGCTTCTTTGAGATCCATGCCCTGGTCGTTGATCCTGACCTGCTTCCGTTCCACCACGGAGGCGCTGACGCCGGCCACCTCAAACCCTGCCAAGGCCGTTAAATTGTCTCCCAAATCCCCTAAAGCCAACGGCTCCGCCGGTTTCTTTTTGGCGGCCAGGATCTGCTTGAGGCTGGGAATGCGGGGTTTGTTGATATCCGGGGTCACGGTGATCACCGCCGGCCCCGTCACCCGGACCACCTCTACCCCGTCATCCAGCTTCCGCTGGGCTTTCAGGCTGTCTCCTTCCACTTCCAGTCCGGAAACATAGGTCAGGGCCTTGTAGCCCAGTAATGCGGCCAGCCGGGGGCCTACCTGCTGGGAATACCCGTCGCTGGAACCTTCACCGCAAATGACCAGATCCACATTCCCGATCTTTTCAATCACTTTCGCCAGCACCTTGGCGGTAACGGCACTATCGGCATCCTCCAGGGCGGGATCGTCCACATAATAAGCCTTTTCCGGCCCCCTGGACAAAACATCTTTTACGGAGGCTTCCACCCCTTGGCCCACGGTTACGGCCAGCAGCTCCCAGCCGTGGGCTTCATGCAAAGCGGCCCCCAGTTCCAGGGCATTCCGGTCATACTCGCTGATTTTGTACTTGACATTCTTGAAATTAAGGGTTCTATTGCTTTCCTCAACGGTAATGTCCGCTTCATCGATAACCCACTTGTAACATACTACTACCCGCATGCGTTTCATCTCCTTTATTCAGCTTACTCGAGCTCCTGCCTGGCAATTTTAAGGCAAAGAGGAACAGCGGCACCGGCAAACAAGCTGATGCCTTTGACATCTCTAAAGAGTCTTTCAATGCCCAGATCCTCGCTGTAACCGTAGCCACCGTGAATCTGGACGGCGTCCTGGCACACCAGTTCACCGATGGTGTCAGCAAAATAGCGGGCCATATCCGCCTGGTGGCTGTAGTCCTTGTCTTGATCCTTTAAAGCGGCGGCTTGATAAGCCAGCAGTCTTGCCGCTTGAATCCGCGTGGCCATGTCGCCGATCATGGTTTGGATGGCCTGCAGCTTGGCGATAGGCCGCCCGAACTGGATCCGTTCTTTACTGTAAGCCACACTGGCCTCCAGGGCTTGCTGGCAGATACCCACGGTAATGGCCGCCATGGCGATGTTGTTCAAGGCCAAGATCCCGTTCAGGATTTCCGCCCCCTGCCCCACTTGACCTAAAAGGTTGCCGGCGGGCACCTTCACCTGGTCAAACCGGACATTGGTCACCGCCACCCCGTCTAAGCCCATCTTTTCCCAGGCGGGGCCGCAGGCGAACCCTGCCGCATCCTTTTCCACGATGAAGGCGCTGGGAGCCTCGTCAACCAGAGCCGTCACCACATAGATACCCGCTTTGCCGCCGTTAATCACGTAGGATTTCTCTCCATTGATGATGAAATAGTCGCCTTCCCGGCGGGCGGTGCAGGGCTGGAATTCCTCGCTGGGATCCTTGTCAATATAAGCCAGGGCGCCGAAGGTTTCCGCACTGAACAGTTGAGGGAGGTAATTGCTTTTCTGCTCCTCCGTACCCCAGCGGTAAATGGCATAGGCTACCAGGGAGCATTGGTTGGCATAGAGCAAGGCGGCGGAGGCATTGGTTTTGGCCAATTCTTCAATGGCCAAAATGAAGCTGGTGAAATCAGTGCCGGCACCGGCATAGGCTTCCGGGTAGAAGATGCCTAAGAAATCCATGTCGGCCAGCCCCTTCACCACCTGGTAGCTGTCCGTCTCCTTTTCGGTTTCCTGGGCAAACTCGCGCACGCTTTGCAAAATCAGTTCTTGCTCTTGGGTTAATTGTAGGACCATTTTATTCTCCTCCTAGCCTCAGTCTTTTCACTGTTACCCCATCAGCTGGCGGGAAATCACGATGCGCTGGATCTGGTTGGTCCCTTCATAGATCTGCATCACCTTGACGTCCCGCATGAGTTTCTCTACCGGCGAATCCTTCATATAGCCGTAGGGCCCCATGATCTCCACCGCCGCCGCGGCCACCTGCATGGCCATATCGGTGGCATAGGTTTTCGCCATGGCGGCTTCTTTGGTGAAAGGCCGTCCCGCTTCTTTTAAGTAACAAGCTTTATAGACTAAGTTCCTGGCGTTTTCCACCGCTGTGCCCAGGTCGGCAATCTTGAACTGGTAGTACTGGGATTTGGCCAGGGGCTTGCCCCCTCGTTGATACTTGTTCACGAAATCGATGGTTGCTTCCAGGGCACGGCGCGCCAGGCCGACAGCCATGGCACCGACGGAAATCCGGCCGGAATCCAGGGTCTGCATGGCGATTTTAAAGCCTTCCCCTTCCCGACCCAACAGGTTTGCCTTGGGAATGCGCACGTTCCTTAAGAGGATTTCCACGGTATTGGAAGCGCGAATCCCCATTTTATGCTCTTCTTTGCCTACGGAAACCCCGGGCCGGTCCATCTCCACAATGAAGGCGCTAAGGCCCCGGTGCCCCTTAGAACGGTCCGTGGAAGCAAACACAGTCATAGCACTGGCATAACCGCCGGTGGTGCAAAAACATTTGGAACCATTAAGGACATACTCGTCGCCGTCCGGCACCGCCGTGGTTTCAATGGCCGCCGCATCGGAACCTGCACCCGGTTCCGTCAGGGCGAATGCCACCAGTTTCCCCTCATGCAGGTACTGGTACCAGCGCCTTTTTTGCTCATCATTGCCGGCGATCAACACCGGGTAAGAAGATAGGGTATTGCCGTTCATGGCCATGCCGATGCCCACACAGCCGTAGCCCAGTTCTTCCGAAATAACGGCGACGGACAGAGCATCCAAGCCCGGTCCCCCGTATTCCTTGGGCACCGCGTAATTCAATAACCCCGCCTTGGCCGCCTCCCGCAGGATCGGCAGCGGGAATTCTCCGGTGCGGTCGTACTCCTTAGCCACCGGGATCACATGCTCGGCGATAAAGGCCCGCACCTTTTCCTGCAGGGCCAGGTGCTCCGGTGTCAGCTCTACGTAAAACATCGAACCATGCCTCCATTCTTGAAGTTATCTTAAAAGCTTTTTCAACACTTTCCCCGAGCCGCTTTTAGGCAGGTTGTCCACGAAGACCACCGCCCGGGGGCATTTATACTTCGCCAGGTGCCGGTGACAAAAATCAATCAGCTCCCGGGTGCAGGGACGGCCGCCGGGTTTTAACACCACGTACCCGACGGGTATTTCCCCTAAGTCCGGGTCGGGCCGGCCGACCACCACCGCTTCCGCCACTTCCGGGTGGGAGAGCAGTAAGTGCTCCACTTCCCAGGGATAGATGTTATAGCCGCCTGAGACAATCACATCCTTCTTCCGGCCGGCAATGTAAATATTGCCCTGGGCATCCCGGTAACCTAAATCCCCGGTCTTGAACCAGCCATCCCCGGTGAAACTCTCCCTGGTCTTCTCCGGGTCCTGCCAGTAACCGGCAAAGACGCCAGGACTCTGGACCACGATCTCCCCGATTTCCCCTACTCCTACTTCCCGTTCCGCCTCATCGATGAACTTCACCCGGACCCCGTGGGCCGGTGCCCCCACGGAACCCGGTTGATAATGGCGCAGCCGGGTATAGGTAATGGTAGAACTGGTTTCCGTACAGCCATAAGTATCGAAGAAATCCACCCGGAAAGTCTCCGTAATCTCCCGCACCAAGCCCAGCGGGATGTTGGTGGCGGCGGACCCGGCCACCCGCCAGGAGGACAGGTCATAACCTTTTTCCCGGTAATGGCGCAGCAAGTACTTAAACATGGTAGGTACGGTGGATACATGGGTGACCCGGTATTTTTCAATGGTTTCCAGCGCCAGCCTGGGCGAAGGCCGCGCCAGAGTAACCACCGCCGCCCCCACCACCAGGGGCCCCAACACTACCTGGAAGAAATACACATGGCTGTAGGGGGCAATACCCATCACCCGGTCCCGGTCATTTAACCCGAGCAGGTAATGGCCGTTGATTCTAGCGATGGACGCCAGGTTCCGGTGGGTCAGGAGGGCGCCTTTCATCACGCCGGTGGTTCCCGAAGTATAGTAAATGGCGGCGGGGTCCTCCTCCGCCGGCCCGGGCATACCGGTGAGGGATGCCTGGGCCCGTAAAGAAGGGAAATCAATCTCGCCGGGGCTTAAAGGTGAGCCCGCGCCCACTTTCACCATCCTGGGCTCACCCGGCGCTTGCGCCAAAACCGGCATTACCTCCGCCTCCAGCGCCCCGGCCTGCCCGATGATCACCTTCGGCTGGGCGTGGGACAGGATTTGCCCGATTTCATACTGTTTCAACTGGATATTGAAAGGAACCACCAGGGCGCCCAATTTAAGCACGGCAAAAAAGGAAATGACAAACTCACTGCCGTTGGGTAAATACAGGGCTACCCGGTCACCTTTTTGCACTCCTAGAGCTGCCAGCCCGGCAGCCGCGGCGTTCACGCGCTCCAAGAGCTCCCGGTAAGTGATTATTTGACCTGTCCCGCTGTCAATTAGGGCAACGGCGTCGGCAAAAAGCTGTCCGTTCTCTTCCAATGCAGCGATCAAGCTCACTTGCCACACATCTTTTCATCAATGATTCTCTTGAGTTCTCCCCACTCCGGTTCGAAGATACCCTTGGGCATCAGTTTCAAATCCGGTGAAATACGCGGCCGGAAATCCATCAAGGCCAGCACGTCCTTTTCCAAGTCAATGCCCGGAGCAATCTCGATTAAAGTCACCTGGCCGTCTGCCAGGGTAAAGACGGCTCGCTCGGTAACGTACAAAACGGACTGGTTCGTTTCCGCCGCATACCTGCCGCTGAAGGTCACCTGTTCCACTTGATCCACAAATTTTTTACTCTTTCCTTCTTGCAGGATCTTTAACTGCCCGTCCCGGACTTCCACTTTCAGTCCTTTCGCGGTGAAGGTGCCGCAGTACACTACTTTCTTTGACATTTGGGTAATATTGACAAAGCCGCCGCAGCCCATCACCCGTCCTTCAAATTTGCTCACGTTGACGTTCCCCTCTTTGTCCGTTTGGGCGAGCCCCAGGAAAGCGACATCGATACCGCCGCCGTCATAGAAATCAAACTGGGAATGCTGTTCAATGGTGGCTTCAGCGTTATACGAATGGCCGAAATGGGGCAGACTTGCCGGTACCCCGCCGATGCCGCCGGCCTCGGTGGTCATGATCATGTAATCGCTGACTCCCTCTTCCGCCGCCACGGCGGCTACTGCCGTGGGGATACCTACGCCCAGGTTGACCACGGTGTTACCCTCCAACTCCATGGCCGCCCGGCGGCAGATAACCTTGCGCTCATCCAGGGGCAGGGCCTCAATGGATTCCAGCGGTATTTTGATATCCCCGGCAAAAGCGGGCTCGTAATAAACCCCTTCTGTCTGGAAGTGGTTGTCCTGATCCGTGGCCACCACCAGGTAATCCACCAGGATGCCGGGTACTTTCACATGCTTGGGATGGAGCGTACCGGCTTTGACCACCCGCTCCACTTGGGCGATGACAATACCGCCGCAGTTTTTCACCGCCTGGGCCAAAGGCAGGGCTTCCAGCAGCATCCCTTCTTTGTCCATGGTCAAGTTGCCCCGCTCATCGGCATAAGTACCGCGAATCAGCGCCACATCCACGGGGAAACTCTTGTAAAACAGCCATTCCTCCCCTTCAAACTCGATCACTTTGACAATGTCCTCGGTGGTAATGCTGTTCATTTTTCCCCCTTCCAACCGGGGATCCACGTAGGTGCGCAAGCCCACTTTGGTGATGAGCCCCGGCCTTTTGGCCGCAATCTCCCGCCAGAGCTGGACGATGACCCCCTGGGGCAGGTTGTAAGCCTCCACTTTATTCTGGGAAGCCAGTTCCGCCAGCCGCATGGCGGAGCCCAGGTGGCCGCCGATCCATCTCTTGATCAGCCCTTCATGGCCAAACCGGGTAAGCCCCTTGGATTTCCAATCCGTGATGGCCGACCCGTGTACAAAGGTCAGATCCCGCGGGTGCCCTTCTTTTAAGAACCTCTGCTCAATGCTCTTGCCGATTTCCTCCGGCCAGCCTGCCTGGCCCATGGCGGCAGCACCGACGGTGGCCCCGTCCGGGATCAGGGCTGCCGCTTCTGCCGCGGTAATGATTTTCGCCACCGGAATCACTCCTTTTTGAGAAAATGTTCATTAGTACAATCTTCGCCAGCTGCTGCCTCTGCTGCTGTTCTATAAAGCAAATACCGTGCCACCCAAACGAAAAAACGGTCCAAGACGGTGAAATCGCCATGAGAACGCCGGTAGTCAAGGACAAACCGGCAGGCCCGCTCCGGCAACGACGGGGGCAAAACCACCGGTCATGAACCGTTTTGTGTACATTTTTTGCTGTTTTCCCGCCCCGTGTACCTTTTTGGGTACATTCCGGCCGTATGAAAAATCCCTTGCTGCAGCTGTGGAAAACAGCCCGCAACAAGGGAACCTGAAAACCCCGGCTCACCCGGACAAAGAATGAGTCCAAGCCAAACCTGGTCTTATCTTAAGCTAATCCCGTATTCCTTTATCTTGCGATACAGGGTGGAACGGCTTAATCCCAGGGATCTAGCCGTTTGGCTGATATTATATCCTTTCGTAATTAAGGCGTTTTGGATAGCCTCCTTTTCCATTTCATCCAACTGCTGCGGGGCCTCTGCCTGGCACGGACCGTGAAGGGTTTCCTGTGCTTCACCTGAGGGAGGCAAATGGGCCGACTGCAGGATGGTATCCGGGAGATCCTCCAGCTTGATGACACCCTTTTTACACATGGCCATGGCGTACTTGACGGTGTTTTTCAACTGGCGAACATTCCCCGGCCAGTCATATTGATACAACAAGCACTTCACGGCGCTGCTCAAGGCGGGCACTTCCATCCTCTGCCGCTTCGCGTACTCTTGCATAAAATAGTGTAACAAATCGCTAATGTCTGATTTTCTTTCCCTCAAAGGTACGATGTCCAGCTTAAAGACGGCGAGCCGGAAATACAAGTCCTCACGAAACCGCCCCTGTTTAACCAGCTCCTCCAGGTCTTTATTGGTGGCGGCAATTAACCTGAAGTCCACAGGGATGGGTTCACCGGCACCGATCCGGAACACTTGCTTTTCTTCCAGTACCCGCAAGAGGACGGGTTGCACTTCCAAGGGCATATCCCCTATTTCGTCCAAGAACAAAGTGCCGCCGTCGGCCAGTTCGATTTTACCCGGCCGTCCGTGACGCTCGGCGCCGGTGAACGAACCGCCCTTGTAGCCAAACAGTTCGCTTTCAATCAGGGTCCGGGGGATGGCGGCACAGTTCACGGCAATCATGGGGCCGTTGGGCCGGCTGGCTTCATGAATGGCCTTGGCAAAAACCTCTTTACCGGTCCCGCTCTCCCCTTGGATCAGGATGGGTTCTTCCAACCCGGCAAAGGTTTTGGCCATGTCGATGGTTTTTTTCAATTGGGGCGAACTACCGATGATGCGGTCAAAGGCGCCTTTCTTGCCGGCTTTTTTCCTGGCTTCCCGGCTTTTTCCCTTGTTCTCTGTTTTGAAAAGCAGGACACAACCCAAATTGGCGCCCCTGTCACTCCGGACCGGTTTGACCGCCGTCAGGATGGCCTTGCGCTTATTAATCTCGATTTCAATCCCGGTATCGTACACGGTTTGCGGTGAGGCCAACAGGGACTTGAGAGGGGCATGACGACCGAGCAGGGTTTCAATGTGCATTTTTTCGATATCTTTATCAAATAAGCCGAATTCAGTCATGGCCTTGTTATTGGCGCTGACAATCAACCCCTGGTTGTTCACGGTGATCACAGTTTCATCGATATTATCAAAAGCAGCTCTGACTAGGATATTGCTCAACTGGTAGTGAAACTCATGCTGGATGGCACTGGCCATGTTGCACACCAAGGCCAGGGTATGGGGACTATGTTCACGAAAACTGGGAGTGACAATGGAGAGGGTTCCGGCTAAACTCTGCTGATCCAGGTCAAAGATGGGTGCCGCTGAACAGGCAATTTCCCCGTACATTTCACTGTAGTGTTCAGGGCCGCAGATTTGAATAGGCTTTCTTAGTTCGATACTTAAGGCGTGGGCGCACGTACCTACCGTTCTTTCGGACCACACGGAGCCCACCCCAAGCTGGAAGCGCCGGTTTTGCTCCGCCAAGAATCCTGTATTCCCGTCCACCACCCGCAGCATCACCCCCTGCTCGTCGGTGAGCAGGATAATGCTTTTCGATTTAATCAACATGGTTTCCAGCTCGCAGATATAAGGCGCAGCCGCTTTCAGCAAAATGTCTTTTTCGCCAACCAACCGGTCGAATTCGGCCTGGGTCAGCTGTGGCGCGTAGTTGTAATCGTAGAGTTTCAATCCGTACTGGTAGGATCTTTGCCACGATGCCAGCACTTCCGGGCGCACGAAGCTTGCCTTGGCCGGATGCAGCGAACCTTCAAGGATTCTGATTTTGGCCGCACGGATTTTTTCCATCAGCTGAAGCTGGTTTTTGGAAAGGGTCCGCGGCCACATCCGCTGGTCAGCAAATACCATCGGACTAAGCATCTGCTTCAAAGTTTCCATTGGATTCGCACCCCTTGCCATACAATTCAGTCTGTGAAAATCGGCACTTGCCCCGTCCTACCAGCGCCGCTAACCTTTCTATCTCTCTGCTTCTTACGGCCCCCGCTCTGATGCTGATGTTGGCTAAGACTCCTGCAGCAAATTTAACTAACTTCAATATTTCTTTTTATTCTCACTCTATAGTTAATTATATAATTGAGCCTTTTGCAAAATAGCCCCTTTGTAGAAAAAGAAAACAAGTTGCCATACTGCCGCAAAGCGCAATTTTCTAAAAACACTTTAGCGGGCAGCAGTAATATCGGTATCAACCGATTTTAAC
>DULZ01000094.1 GCA_012840125.1 Clostridia bacterium
ACCACCCGGTCGGGATGAGCCCTGGCGATGACCCCCAAGGCATAAGAACCTTCGATTTTATCCAGGGCCCTTTGGACCGCTGCCACCAGGTCTCCCTGGTAGAAATGGTTAATCAAATGGGCTACCACTTCCGTGTCCGTTTCCGAGACGAAGAAATAGCCTTCTCTTTGGAGCCATTCTTTCAGGCTACGGTAGTTTTCGATAATGCCGTTGTGCACCAGGGCAATTTCCCCCGACTGGTTGGTATGGGGATGGGAGTTGATGTCGGAGGGTTTACCATGGGTGGCCCACCTGGTATGGCCGATGCCCAGGGTACCGTTTAGCCCCCGGCGGCTTAGTTTTTCTTCCAACACGGTTAACCGGCCCTTGGCTTTGGCGATTTGAATAGCCGTTCCGTCATGAACCGCGATCCCCGCCGAATCATAGCCCCGGTATTCCAGTCTTTTTAACCCTTCCAGTAAAATAGGAACAGCCTGCTTGCTGCCCACATAACCGACAATTCCACACACGGTATAACTCCTCCTAATACACCTGATAAGTAATTACTGCGTTGCGGTAATCCGGTGTTAAAACTATGATAAAAATGTAATTTCCCAGTAGTAAATAACAGTTTTTGCATGGTACTACTTCATTATCAAGCCCGCCTCTTTTCCTGTCAATGGAGATCGGGGTTGGCCACCTATAGTATTTGGTTAAGAGGCGGATAGCCAAAACTAATGTGCCGGAGGGCAGCATGATTGCTATCATCGATTACGGCATGGGTAACCTGCGCAGCGTACAAAAAGCCTTTGCCTATCTTGGTTTGGAGGCGACTATTACCGGTGATGCCCGGGAGTTGGCGGCAGCCAGCCACCTGGTCTTACCCGGCGTGGGGGCTTTTCCTGAGGCCATGGCTAACCTGGCAAACACCGGTTTACTGCCGGGCATCCTGCAGTCTGTCCGGGACGGGAAGCCCTTCTTGGGCATTTGCCTGGGGCTGCAGCTTTTGTTTGAAACCAGCGAGGAAGGTGGTTGTGCCACCGGGTTGTCCTTGTTACCGGGGGAGGTGAAAAGGCTTCCGGTGTCCCCCTTGGTGAAGGTCCCTCATATGGGTTGGAACGTCCTCCGGTACAAGGACAATCCCATCTTCAGAGGGCTGGATGAACCTTGTTTTGTTTATTATGTCCATTCCTATTACGTGGAACCTGCTTGCCCGGAGCATGTGATCGGCACTACTGTTTACGGCCGGGAATTGCCTGTGGCCGTCCATAGGGATAACGTGTACGGGCTGCAGTTTCACCCGGAAAAGAGCGGCCGGGAAGGGTTAAAGATCCTGGGGAACTTTGCGGGATTATGAGGAGGAGTCCATGCTGACCAAGCGCATTATCCCCTGCTTGGACGTAGCGGGGGGAAGGGTGGTTAAGGGAGTTAACTTCGTGAACCTGCGGGATGCCGGTGACCCGGTGGAAACGGCTAAGCTGTATAATGACAGCGGCGCCGATGAGCTGGTCTTCCTGGATATCACTGCTTCCGCCGAGGCGCGGAAGACCATCATTGACGTGGTGGCCCGCACCGCTGGGGAAGTTTTTATCCCCCTGACGGTGGGCGGCGGCATCAGCGACTTGGAAGATTTCAAGCGGATCCTCCGGGCAGGGGCGGACAAGATTGCGGTGAATTCGGCCGCCCTGCGCAACCCGCCTTTGATTGCGGCAGCCGCCGCCAGGTTCGGCAGCCAGTGTGTGGTGGTAGCCATTGACGCCAAGCGCCGGCGGGAGGGTGGCGGTTGGGATGTGTATATTAACGGCGGCCGGGTGAACACCGGCAAAGATGCGGTGGCCTGGGCCCGGCAGGCGGCGGAGCTGGGGGCGGGGGAGATCCTGCTTACCAGCATGGATGCCGATGGGACGAAAGAGGGTTATGACCTGGCTTTGATCAGAGCTGTGACGGAAGCGGTGGGGATTCCCGTTATCGCTTCCGGCGGAGCCGGGCGGCTGGAGCATTTCCGGGATGTGATCACGGAGGCCGGTGCCGATGCGGTGCTGGCGGCTTCTTTGTTTCATTATGGGGAAGTGAGCATCGCTCAGGTGAAGGAGTATTTGGCCCGTTGGGGTATTCCGGTGCGGCCGGCCCCGGCGCAGGCGCCTGAGGAGTTAGGAAGAGGAGGCTCATGAAGTGAAAAAACAGTTGGTGCTAATTCTTGATTTCGGCGGTCAGTACAGCCAACTGATTGCGCGGCGGGTCAGGGAATGCAGCGTGTACTGCGAGATACTGCCTTTTCACACTGCCGTGGACAAGATTAGGAGCTTAAAACCCATGGGAATTATCCTCAGCGGGGGACCGGCCGCCGTGACCGGGGCCGGGGCACCCTTTTGTGCGCCGGAGGTTTTTGATCTGGGTATTCCTGTCCTGGGCATTTGTTACGGGATGCAGCTCATGGCCGTCATGCTGGGCGGAGACGTGGAAAAGGCCGGGCAGCGGGAGTACGGCAAAAGGGAATTACAGCTGGACGGGAGCGGGGACCTGTTCCAAGGCCTTGAGCCCGGCAGCACTTGCTGGATGAGCCATACTTACCAAGTAGCCAAGCTCCCGCAAGGTTTTAGGGTCACGGCCCGCACCGCTACCTGCCCGGTGGCGGCCATGGAGGACCAAGCCAGAAAGCTGTACGGTGTCCAGTTTCACCCGGAAGTGGAGCACACCCCATTCGGTCAAAAGATGCTGCGCAATTTCCTGTACCAGGTATGCGGCTTAAGGGGCGACTGGCGGATGGCGTCTTTCATCGAGCAGGCAGTAAAAGAGATCCGGCAAAAAGTGGGGCAGCAGTCGGTAGTGTGCGGCTTAAGCGGGGGCGTGGATTCGTCGGTGGCGGCGGCCCTGGTGCACCGGGCGGTGGGGGACAGGCTGACCTGTATTTTTGTGGACCACGGTCTCATGCGGAAAGATGAAGCGGACCAGGTGGAAGAAATTTTCAAACACCGGTTCAACATCCATTTCATCCGGGTAGATGCCCGGCGGCAGTTCCTGGAAAAGCTGGCGGGAGTGGTGGACCCGGAAGAGAAAAGAAAGATCATCGGTGAGGAATTCATCCGGGTCTTTGAAAAACAGGCTAAAAGACTGGGGCAGGTAGATTACCTGGTCCAGGGTACCATTTACCCCGACCTGGTGGAAAGCGGCGTGGGGGATGCGGCGGTGATCAAGAGCCACCACAACGTGGGGGGACTGCCCCTGGAGATGGAGTTTAAGGGCATCATCGAGCCCCTGCGCTCTTTGTTCAAAGACGAGGTGCGGCAAGTGGGCCGGGAACTTGGCCTGCCGGAAGAGATCCTGCACCGGCAACCATTCCCGGGTCCGGGCTTGGCCATCCGGGTGATAGGTGAAGTGACGGAGGAAAAGCTGGCCATCTTGCGGGAAACGGACCACATTTTCCGGGAGGAAATTGCTAAGGCCGGCCTGGCCGGGGAGTTGAACCAGTATTTCACCGTGCTCACCGGTACGCAGACCGTGGGCGTCATGGGTGACGAGCGCACCTACGCTTATGTGGTGGCATTGCGGGCGGTAACCACCAGCGATTTCATGACGGCCCAGTGGGCCAGGATCCCTTATGACGTGCTGGAAAGGGTGTCCAACCGCATCGTCAACGAAGTGCCGCAGGTGAACCGGGTGGTCTACGACATCACCTCCAAGCCGCCGGCTACCATTGAGTGGGAATAGAGGGGACATGGATGAGCACGAAAGCGAAGTCCGGCGGCATATGATCAACCTAGCATAGTTATCTGATGATTGTACAACACCTTCGCATGTATAAGTTCTGCTTATTTATAACATCAGTAATGGTAATTTTACCACCTACATCTCCGGCAGTATAATATTTTGGGAAAAAAAGCCGCGGCTCTTTCCACATTCATTTCCAGAACGGAGGCGGGAGAGATTATGGGCTTCTTGATTTTGGAGGATGGAACTACCTTTGAAGTCAACTTGTTTGGAGCCGGAGAAAAAGTAATCGGGGAAGTGGTTTTCAGTACCGGCATGAGCGGGTACCAGGAGCTTTTGACAGACCCGTCTTTTTACGGGCAGATCGTGGTGATGACTTTCCCCTTGGTGGGCAATTACGGGATTAATCCTTTGGACCGGCAGAGCGACGCGCCGCAAGTAAGAGGATTCGTTGTTCGAGAAGCCTGCAGGCAGCCCAGCCACTGGCTGGCACAAGAAACCCTGCAGGATTATTTACGCCGGCACCATATCACCGCCGCGGAAGGCATTGACACCCGCGCTCTTACCAGGAAGCTGCGGGAAAAGGGGACCATGACCGGTATGCTCACCCCGGACGTTCCCACGCCGGAAGACTTCCTTGCCTTGCAGGCCTATCAACCGGAGCGGCCCGTCCCCCAAGTCACCACCAGGGAAGTCTACACCATACCGGGAGAAGGATACCACCTGGCAGTGCTGGATCTGGGCGTCAAGCAAGGTATCCTGGACGCACTGCAAAGAAGGAATTGCTGTCTCACCGTTTTTCCTGCCCACACCCGAGCGGCAGATATCCTCGCTGTCCGGCCCGATGCCATCGTCCTCTCTAATGGGCCGGGGAACCCCAAAGACAACCCGGAAATCGTGGAAACCGTGAAAATCTTGCT
>DULZ01000095.1 GCA_012840125.1 Clostridia bacterium
CAGGTGAAGGCGATCACTTTCGGTTCCCACTGGGAGCCTTGAGCTTGTTCTACAGACACAGTGCATCCACCTCCATGAGGATCTGTTCATCGGTAAACCCTTTCACGTTGATGGCGCTGGAACGGCAAGCCACGTTGCAGTTACCGCAACCCTGACAGAGCCCTTCATTAACGGAAGCCACCAAGCGTTCCTGAATTTTGCCGTGGACTTTCTCCTGAACCGGTACCAATTCAATGGCTTTAAAAGGACAAACGGGTACACAGAGCCCGCAGCCGGAGCATACGGCCCGGTTCACGGAAGCCACTTGCGGGTCCGTAGCCATTTCCGTCTTGGAGAACAGGCTGGCTACCTTCACCGCGGCGGCGCTGGCCTGGCTGACCGTATCGGGAATATCTTTCGGCCCCTGGCAAGCACCGGCCAGGAAGACACCGGCGGTGAAAGTCTCCACCGGGCGCAGTTTCGGGTGGGCTTCCTGGAACCAGCCGTCTTTATCCATAGAAACGCCGATGAGTTTGGCCAATTCGTCAGAACCGTGGGAAGGTACCATGGCCGTAGCCAGCACCACCAGGTCCGCTTCCACTTCCACCGGCATGCCGACTAAGGTATCTTCTCCTTTCACTACCAGCTTGTCACCGCGCTGGTAGATCTTGGAGACACGGCCCCGCACGTACACGGCTCCCTCGCTGACCGACCGTTCATAGAACTCGTCGTAGGCTTTACCGGGTGTTCTCACATCCATATAGAAAACGAAAGCTTTAGAATCAGGAATCTTGTCTAAGACTTGATGGGCATGCTTTGCTGTATACATGCAGCAAGCCCGGGAACAATAAGTCTTGCCCTTCTCCGGATCCCTGGAGCCGACGCATTTAATGAAGACCACCACTTTCGGCTCTTGGCCGTCGGAAGGACGCAGGATCTTTCCGCCGGTAGGACCGGAAGCGTTGGACATTCTCTCAAACTGCATGCTGGTGATGACATCCGGGTACTTGCCGTAGCCGTATTCGCCGTAGGCTTCCTGCCAGTTGAACAAGTCAAAACCGGTAGCCATGACAATGGCCCCAAATTTCTCGGTAAGGAGTTCATCCTGCTGCTCGTAGTCCACCGCTCCCGCCGGGCACATTTTCTGGCAAATACCGCACCGGCCCTTCACGAAGAGGCGGCAATGTGTCTTGTCGAGCACCGGCACATTGGGCACCGCTTGCGGGAAGGGGGTATAGATCGCCTTCCGCTGTCCCAAACCGTAATCGAACTCGCTGGCCACTTTGGTGGGGCATTTTTCCTGGCAGATACCGCACCCGGTGCACTTGTTTTCATCTACTAAGCGCGCCTTCTTGCGAATGGTCACAGTAAAGTTACCTACATAACCGCCGACTTCTTCCACTTCGGCATAAGTGATAATTTTAATGTTAGGGTGCTGCGCCGCAGCAACCATCTTGGGCGTGCTAATTCAGGCACTGCAGTCCAAAGTGGGGAAGGTCTTGTCGAGCTTGACCATATTTCCCCCAATGGTGGGCTCGCGGTCCACCAGCCAGACTTCATACCCGGCATCGGCGATATCAATGGCTGCCTGCATGCCGGCGATGCCGGCACCAATCACCAAAGCCCGGCGTTCAATGGGAATGCTCCCCAACTGCAAGGGTTCATTCTTCGTGGCTTTGGCCACTGCTGCCCGCACCAGATCGATGGCTTTGTGGGTGGCCGCTTCTTTATCCTTATGCACCCAGGCGCATTGCTCCCGGATGTTGGCCATTTCAAAGAGGAACTGGTTCAAGCCCCCGTCCTGGCACGCCTTGCGGAAAGTGGGCTCGTGTAACCGGGGCGTACAGGAAGCTACCACCACCCGGTCCAGGTTGTGTTCTTTAATAGCCTTTTTGATCAAATCCTGACCCGGTTCAGAGCACATATATTGATAATCAGTGGCGTAAACTACATCCTGCATTTCGCCCGCCACTTCAGCTACTTTCTTCACATCCACGGTAGCTGCAATGTTGGTACCGCAATGGCAGATAAAAACACCTACCCGCTTCATGCCTCTTCCCTCCTTGTCGTCGGATGTCTTAAGAGATCTTTGTCTTCAAGCAGTTTCAGCCCGTTGACAAAGTGTTTCCCTACTCCCATTTCCTTGGGGCTGTAGCCGAAGGCTATACCCATTAATTCCGTGAAATAGAAGACAGGCATATTGTACGTTTTGCCAAAGGCCTGCTCCACCCCTTTTTGCCTCATATCCAGATTGAGGAAGCACAGGGGGCAGGCGGCAGCAATACAATCGGCGCCGTTATTGGCCGCATCCTCGAAAATGTTGCGCAGCAGGACATTGGCATCTTTCGTCATCGTAGTGGTATGGCCGGCACCGCAACACTCGGTCTTAAAGGCCCAATCCACCGGCTCTCCTCCCAAAGCCTCAATGATCCGGTCCATGCTGGTCGGGTTTTCCGGATCATCAAAGCCGGTGATCTCAGGGGGCCGTACCAGTAAACAGCCGTAATAAGAGGCCACCTTGAGACCTGTCAGAGGGCGCGTAACGTGCTTCTTAATTTCCTCCGTCCCCACCTTGTTGGCCATCAAATCCAGCAAGGCAACGGTCTCATTGGTGCCGTTATATTCCATTTCAATAGCCCGGCAGATTTTTTCCTTCAAGTCCGGTGAGGTACGCACCGCATGCTGGGCCCCGCACATCCTGTTGTAGCAAGCGGCACAAGGCACAGCCACGTCCAAGTTTTCTTTCTCTGCAATGGCCAAGAGATAAGCGGGCAGGGCCAGTCCCAACAAGTGATCGGTGGAATGGGCGGCGGAAGCGCCGCAGCAAATCCAATCGGGGATCTCCCACAGCTCAATCCCTAAATGCTTGGCCACTGCTTTCGTGGACATGTTATATTCAATGCCGGTGGATTCAAGGGAACAACCTGGAAAATAAGCATACCGCATCATCCGTTCCCTCCTAACTTTTGACAATTAGCAAAAATACGTTTCGCCGCTTCATGGCCTTTATAGCGCTTGGGAATAGGATGAACTTTCCCATTCAACAATAAAGCCGGTGCCAGGGGCACATCTTTCAAGAGATGACCGGATTTCAAGTTGAAGAGCATAATCAGCAAAGCCTCCGGGACGCGCCCGAACTGCTTCACGGTCATCAAGAACAGGTCGCTGAAAATGTCGATGTCCTTGATGGGTATCTTATTCCTCTTTTTCGCCTCGATACGCAAAGCTTCCATGACCTTGGGAATGTCCACCCCTTTAGGGCATCTGGCATAACAGGTGCCGCAGGCGGCACAGACCCAAATGGATTTCGAGGAAAGGGCCTGTTCGGTGAGCCCCAGCTGCAGCATCCGCATGATCTTATGGGGCGTATGGTCCATGGCAAAATTGAACGGGCAGCCTGCCGAACACTTGCCACATTGATAGCAATCCAGCACCTGAACCCCAGTCGCCCCGTTCAGCTTGGCTATAAAATCTTTACTATTATCTAAAGCGGAAGTGAGTTCAATATTCTCCATAGGATCCCCCTCTTTGGAAATTCAGTATTTGTTAGAGAAGGTACAATACTGGGCTTGCCCTCCCCTCCTAAATCGTTAGGTTTAATTTAAGCACCATTATTAAAGGCCGATCCTTGTAATATATTCGTTAGGATCAAGTGAACTCCTGCTCAATCCTTGTATATTTCAAAAAAGTGATACAATATAATTTTACTAAACAAACCCATGGCGGAGAAGATGAAATGC
The DNA here is from genome assembly GCA_012840125.1 of Clostridia bacterium. NCBI lineage: Bacteria > Bacillati > Bacillota > Clostridia > Clostridia bacterium. The sequence continues at coordinate 3,720 of DULZ01000095.1, forward strand.
CTGTCATCTTGCTGTCCTTTCTCGCAGGGCTTGGAGCCCTATGGTCCGGCATCCGGCTGTTGCCGCTGGGATTGGAAACCCTGGGGCAGACCCGGATCCGCTATGCCCTGACCCGTTTTACCGCCACCCCCTGCTTGGGTCTCCTTACCGGCACCCTGGTCACGGCCCTGGTCCAGTCCTCCAGCGCCGTTACCGTTATTGCCGTGGGACTGACAGGGCGCGGCCTCATGTCTCTATCCCAGGGCATCGGCATTGTCTTAGGAGCCAACATCGGCACCACCATGACCGGCCACATCCTGGCTTTCGATCTCACCCGGTTCAGCCCCTGGCTGGTGGGCCTGGGTCTTTTGGGATGGTGCCTGCCCCATCGAAAAAGCAAAGCCTGGGGCCAGGTTCTTTTAGGTTTAGGCTTCATCTTTAGCGGGCTGCATCTAATGGAACAGGCCTTTTCCCCCTGGCAGCACAGTGCCGGCCTGCAAGGATGGCTGGTACTAATCGGCCGCAATTACTTTTTAGCTTTGCTTTCCGGCATTGTGATCACAAGCATCCTGCAATCCAGCTCTGTGGTGACCGGCTTGACCATGGTACTGGGGGAAAAAGGGTTCCTGTCCCTGGCCGGTGCCGTGGCGGTGATGCTGGGCAGTAACCTGGGCACTTGTGTCACCGCCGTGCTGGCGGCTATAACCGGCAGCACCGAGGCCAGGCGCCTGGCCTTGGCCCATTTCATGCTCAATGCCGGGGGGATCTTGCTGTTTTTCCCTTTAATTGATGTTTATGCTCATTTGTTAACTTTTACCGCTAAAGAACTGCCGCGGCAGATCGCAAACGCTCATACTATTTATAACATAATTTGCTCTTTGATGGTGCTGCCATTTGTTGACCGGTTTGCCTGGCTTATCCGCCGGCTGCTCCCGGCAAACTGAACAGAAGTTTCCTGTTTCAAGTTCTTTAGAGGGTGACAAACTAATGACGGCAGCTAAAAAAGGAGGTTATTCTGGTGGCGAAAATTATGTCCGAAGCCCTTCGCTGGGAAATTGCGAAAGAGCTTGGTGTGGACCACATTGTTGCCACAGAAGGATGGGGCGGTGTTCCTTCACGGGAGTGTGGGAACATGGTTAGAAAGGCTATTGAAATAGCTGAGCGAAGCCTGGCCCAGAAATAGCTGCCAAAAAGTTAGACCGCCGGTAAGGCGGTCTAACTTGCTTCTTCCAGTTTGTAATGCCTGACCATATCCATTAATTCGTTGGACATGGTGGACAAGCGGTGGGACATCGCCTGGTGCTCGCTGTAATTGGCAGCCAGTTCTTCAATGGCGGCGGCCACTTCCTGGGTGCTGCCGGCGGTGCTGGTGGCGATGCCTTCAATCTCACCCATCAGTTTGACGACTTCTTTGCCTCCCTCGGCCATCTCCTGGCAGGCCAGGGATACCTCTTCAATTTGCTTTGCCACATCGCGGATGCTGGCGACGATCTTATTAAAAGCTTTACCGGCATTGGCTACCACTTGAATGCCGTTGCTCACTTCCACCGTCCCTTTGCTCATGGACTCTACCGCCAGCTTGGTTTCGTTTTGAATATGTTTAATTAATTCTGAAATTTGCTGGGCCGCCGTAGCCGATTGCTCCGCCAGCTTCCGTACTTCCTCGGCGACCACGGCAAAACCTTTACCCTGCTCGCCGGCCCTGGCGGCTTCAATGGCGGCATTGAGAGCCAGCAAATTAGTCTGCTCGGCGATATTGGTAATAGTTTCCACAATCTGCCCGATCTCCACGGATCTTTCGCCCAAGAGCTGTACCGTCTTGGCGGAATTGTTTACCGTATCGCTAATGCGATTCATCTGGGATACGGAATCCTCAACGGCCCTGCCCCCTTCGATGGCAATTTCCGTCGTGGCCTGGGATAACTCGGAGACGGAACGGGCATTGGCGGCTACCTGGTGAATAGCGGTGGACATTTCGCCGATGGTGGCGGCGGTACCCCGGATGCTCTTGGTCTGCTCATCCATGCCCAGGGCCACGTTTTGAATCGTCGTGGCCATCTGTTCCGTGGATTGCGAGGATTCCTGCACGTTGAGACTCAGCCCTGAAGCCATCTCCGCCACTTCCGTGGCGACATCTTTAATCTTTAATGTATAAAGCCGGAAATTCTCCACCATATCGTTAAAGCTTTTGGCCAAGGTCAAAAGCTCATCTTGCGTGCGGCACCTGGCTTTGGCCGTCAAATCACCTTGCGCTGCCTGCTCCATGGCCTTCACCACATTGTTCATGGGATTCAAAATGACCAGAGCCATTATGTACCCAACAAAAATAGAAAACAACGTACCTAGAGTGCCGGCCACCAAGATGTTCCTCTTAAACACACCAAAGGCCCTGGACGCGCTACCATGCTCCGCCGCCTCCCGCAAGAGTTCCGCTACGGTAGGGAAGGTGTATCCAATGGTAGCGATCCAGATCACAATCGTTACCACGGAGAAAGTGAACATCATTTTCCATTTCAGGCTTATGCGCATAGGTACCCCCCCACAAGCTTATTTACGCAGGTTGTTAATGCGAGCCACGGGACTTTCAATACTGACGATTTTCACGCCAAAGTTCTCGTTCACTACCACTACTTCTCCTTTAGCAATCGGCTTGCCATTAACTAGGATATCCACCGGCTCTTCGGCAAGTTTATCCAGCTCCACAATGCTGCCCGGCGTCAATCCTAGAACTTCTTTAATGGGTCTCCTGGCTTTCCCTAATACCACTGACACCCGTAGGGGCACATCCAAGATTAAATCCAGATTTCTAGGCTTCACGCCGTCCCACTGGGGGGCCTCTTCACCGGCTACCGCTTCTTGCCAAGCGTTAGCGGTTATGGCAGGCTGCTGGGGAGTAACGGCAGTCTCCAAAACAGGCTCTTCCGGCGCCGGGGCTCTGCTCTGCATGGTAGTTCCCATCAGCATCGCCGTCTCTTCCTTAGCAATGCGTGCCGGTATCACCTGGATCAGGGTGCTGTCAATCAAATTGCCGATTTCCATGCGGAAAGAAACCACCACGACCGGATCTTCCATCACCCAGGGAAAATCTACTTCCGAGCCGCTTTCGACGGACCTGACGCTAGGGGTGGAGATGACCACCATGGTGTTGAACAAGCTGGACATAGAGGTGGCCGCCGAACCCATCATCTGGTTCATGGCTTCCGCCACGGCACTGGCATGGAGTTCCGTGACCTCTTGCTGGATATTGGTCCCGTCCCCGCCCATCATAAGATCGGCAATGATCAAGGCGTCAGTCACGTCAATGATTAACAGGTTGCTGCCTTCTAACCCTTCCGTAAAACCCACTTCAATTAACATGAAGGGTGTGGTGAAACTGGCCAGCAGTTCTTTCGGAGACATGACTTTCACTGTGGGGGTCGTGATATTAACCCGTTGATTGAGCAGCTGCGACAGAGCGGTAGCGGCACTACCCATGGAAATATTGCCGATTTCCCCGATCGCATCCTTTTCAATTGGATCCAGGATCTCATCCGTATCCTCTACTTCATTTCCCGGTGGGATTTCCTCCGGCTCTTCGGACACTTCCCCAAGTGCGTCTTGCAACAAAGCGTTGATTTCTTCCTGCGACAAAAAATCATTCATTGCGTTTTTCACCTCTTTCCAGATAACCGGTAACTTGTACAGCCAGGTTATTACCCCAAATGCCGGGCTGTACGGTAAACTTGGGTACTCCTCCCACCATCATGACTAGGTCTTGTGCTGCTTTGTTGTCCAAGGGTAAAACGTCTCCGACCTGTAATTCAAGGATATCTTTTACGGAGAGTTCTGTCTCTCCTCCGGATACCACCAATTCCAGGGGAGTCTGGTTTAACACGTCCAGGATCAGCTGTTCTTGCCCTTCCACTTCCCTTTCCGTCGAGGCATACCAGTAGCGCGAAGACAGTTTAAATACTACCGGCTCCAGGGTTAAATAGGGCAAGCACAGGTTCAGCATCCCTTCAAAGGAGCCAATGGTGGTAGTAAAGGTAACCACGGCCACAATTTCATTGGGAGAAATAATCCTGTTCAACTGGGGATTTGTTTCCAGCGCCTGGATGCTGGGATTGACATCGGTGACCTCGGACCAGGCGTAAGTAAGGTTTTCCATCACCTTGTGGTATAAATGCTTGAGCACATTCACCTCAATATCGGTTACTTCCCTGACCTGCCTCGGCATCTGCCCCGGTCCCCCAAAGAGCAAATCGATAATGGGGAAAACAAATGCCGGGTTTGTTTCAAACACAGCCGAACCGGGCAAGGGTTCCAAGTTCACTACCGCCATGACCGTAGGCGCGGGTATGGATACAACGAAATCCTCAAAAGTAATTTGTTCCACCGAGGCAATCTTAATCTGAATATTCGTTCTAAGATATACCGATAAGAAATTTGATGCCAAACGGGCAAAGTTTTCGTGAATTAAGTGAATGGTGCGCAGCTGGTCTTTGGAAAACTTATTCGGTCGCCGGAAATCGTAACTCTTCGCCTTGACCTGTTCCGCTTCTCGCCGGATTTCCTCCGTATCAATTTCACCTGAGGTAAGGGCACTGAGCAGCAGATCTATCTCTGATTGGGAAAGAACTTCATCTACCAAAGGACCCACCACCTTCACAGCCATTCCGTCTTCCGGGAAGGAAATGGCCTAGCTTAGCCTATAGCTTTCTTCACAGCTTGGATGACGCGTTCCTGTTGGAAGGGTTTTACGATAAAATCCCGCGCCCCCGCCTGGATTGCTTCCATCACCATCATCTGCTGGCCCATGGCGCTGCACATGATGATCTTGGCACTTGGGTCTATCTTCTTGATCATTTTCACAGCGGTAATGCCATCCATTTCCGGCATGGTAATATCCATGGTCACGAGATCCGGTTTCAGCTCCTTATACATGTTAACGGCAACCAGCCCGTTTTCCGCCTCTCCTGCCACTTCATAACCGTTCTTGGTCAAGATGTCCTTGATCATCATCCGCATAAACGCAGCATCATCTACAATCAAAACTCTTTTGCCCATGGTAACCACCTCCTAAACATTTAGCCCAAGAGCCGAAAAAATGGTTTCTAAGGAGCCAGCGGCCGGAACCAAGAAAAAATGGCCGTTAATGGAAATCTCTTCTTCATAGAAGGTGGTTTCAATAATCAGTACCCTATCCTCAAAATACCCACCTTCCACAAAGGCGGCGCTCAATACCGCCCCCAGCATGTCAAAAGCAAAGGCCGGTACTGAACCCACAAAATCAAGTTTGGTGAACTCGGCAAAGGCAGTGATAAATGAACCTGTCAGGATATTGCCGACTTCCTTAATAGCTGATTGTCCTATATCATCTAATTCGGTCGTACTCCCGGCTCCCCGTCCCAGCAGCATATCAACCAGCTGGTAGGTGCTCTTTTCGTCCAGCAGGAAAAGTATCTTGCTTGGCGCATCCCCTGAGACATCAAAATTGATACAGGCCACTTTCTCCTCTTCATTACCTACTAAACTGAAAATCTCCTGGAAATTCATGACACCTGCTTTGGGAACGGCCATGGATATTTTCTTGTTCAGGAGCGTGGCTAATGAAGAAGCTGCATTTCCTGCACCAATGTTGCCTATTTCCTTCAGCACTTCCAATTGGAAACCGGTTAGATGGTCCCAGCTGTTCATGGCATTTCTCCTTTAGCTAGATTTACCCATATTCCTCGCTTCCTGCCAACATCTATCAGTCAACAGAACGGCGGTAGAACCACGGCATTACTTTTTCATAGCCCATTTCCCGGTAATAGAGCATGTTTTCCGTAGCGCCGATAAACAGGACGCCCCCGGGATTTAAGGCTTCTCTGAACTTGCGGTACAAAAGGTTCTGCGCATCCATGGTGAAATAGATGGTCACATTGCGGCAAATGATTAAGTCATAGTTGCGATCGTATTCATCGACCAGCAAATCATGATGCCGGAATTGGACCCGCCTTCTGATAGTGTCAGAAATGAGATAACCGTTTCCTTCCGGCTGGAAGAACCTCTTAAGCCGCTCCTGGGATACGTTTTTCAGAAAACGCTCTTCGTAAAAACCTTTCCTGGCCACTTCGAGGATTTTCTTGTCAATATCGGTGGCTTCAATCTGGTGCCTGACACCGGGCGTGAGCTCCTCCAAGATGATGGCGACGGAGTAGGGCTCGGCGCCGTTGGAACAAGCCGCGCTCCAGATTTTCAGCCTGCTTTTTGTTTTCAGCAATTCCGGCAAGATTTTGGTTTCCAGAACCTTAAAGATCTCCGGGTTGCGAAAAAACTCCGACACATTGATGGTTACCTTATCTAAGAAGCGCGCTAACTGCTCTTCATCCCGCACCAGGAGATCAAAGTACTGCTGAAAATCGTTGATACCCTGGCTTTGCATAAGACTAGTTATTCGACGTTTTAGCTGTTTTTCCTTGTAGCCCGCCAGGTTCAGCCCAAATTGCCGGTAAATGCGTTTTTGAAACTCGGCGAATTCCATCTCCCTTCCCCTCCCCATGCGCTAGATACTGATTAAGGGTCTGCCGATAGCTCTGATCAATACCTCGCCGTCAATCAGGCGAAAAATCATGGTGCGCCCGTAGTTCTCGCCGGTATGCTCACCAATCAGCGGTATTCTCAGAGCCTGGAGAACTTTCTTGGTCATTTCCACATTACGCTGACCAATGTTCAGGGAGGTAACGTTTTTATCTCCAAAGTTGAACATTTGGGCCCCGCCGGCAATTTTCGCCGTGATGGTACTCTTCCTGGCCCCCCGTTTGAGCATTTCCTCCAGCATGGCCGGGATGGCCAGGTCCGCATATTTGGCCGGATTGGACTTGTTTTGAAACTGGGTGCTGTCCGGCAGCATGATATGTGCCAACCCGCCGATGCGCGTAACCGAATCATACAAGGCAATGCCGACACAGGATCCCAAACCCAAGGTGATGATTTGTTTCGGCTCCCGGTCTACTTTCCAATCAGCTATTCCCACCTTTATTTCATCAGGATATCGTTCAACTACCATTGCCCATTTCCTCCGCAATCCCCTTATGGAACAACAACAAATCGTGCTTTAGATCATTCATCCGGTTAGCGCTGGCATCATCCAAAACAGGGGCATTATTCTATCTTCTTAGATTGTTAGCCATGGACCACATTTCATCGGCCGCCTGCAAAGCACGAGAGTTAATCTGGTAAGCCCTCTGGGCCTCAATCAAGCTCGTAATCTCCTCTGCCAGCGTGACGTTGGAGCTTTCCAGATAACCTTGTTTGATGGTGCCGAGATTCTCCTCCCCCGGCATCCCTTCCCAAGCCTCTCCACTGGCCTCGGTAGCTATGTACAGATTGTCACCGACCGCTTCCAAACCTTCGGGATTGACAAAGCTGTAAATGGGCCAGTACCCAATCTCTGCAGTTTCACCGGCTGCATTTTTCCCGGTCACGATGCCCTCCGGAGATACCGTAATCTCCTGTATGTCCGGGTCTATCACGAAGGGAACTGTCAGAGGATACCCCTGGGCTGTCACCAGATACCCTTCCGGGTCCACATGAAACACCCCGCTCCTGGTATAAGCTAGGTTGCCGTTCGGCAAAACCACTTCAAAGAATCCCTGCCCGATAATGGCGAAATCCAGAGTCCGCCCGGTTTCCACTACCGCCCCTTCGCGCCAATCACGGTGCATGCTGTTGACCGTCACCCCGTGGCCGCCGGTGACGGGTCTTTGACTCGGGGGTTGGGGATTGACCGGTACGCCGGGGGCGGCCAGCTCCCGGTGCAACAATTCGGCAAAGGAAACATCCTGTTTCTTGTATCCCACGGTATTGATATTGGCAATGTTATGGGCAATTACATCCACTTTCTGCGCCTGGGCATTAATGCCGGCGGCGCTGTTGGCCAAAGCGCGCAGCATCTTCTCACTACACCTCCTTGCCTAATTCTCGGCCTCCATGATCTACCTGACGCTGCCCAGTTCATTTACGCTTTTGCCCAGTATCTCATCCTGGGCCTGAATAGCTTTCTGGTTGGCTTCATAAACCCTGGTGATGGTAATCAAATCAACGATTTCCTGCACCAGGTTGATGTTCGCTTTTTCCAAGAAACCCTGTTTCACGGTCACTTGCTCCGCAGGAGCGATGTTGACGGTCTCGGGGGCGATAAAATAATTGTTCCCTTCCTTGACCAGTCTCTGCCAATCATCGAAATCAGCCAGGAGCAGCCGGTCGATGACCCAGCCTTCTCGATGGACTATCTCTCCTTCCGGGGTGATTAAGAATTCAATATCTGCCAAATTAATTAATCCTTGATAGCCTAACACATAATCCCCGGTAGCCGTCACCAGATAGCCTTCACGATCCAGATGAAAAGAACCGTCCCGGGTAAACCTGAGCCCATTGGCGGTCTCCACGGTAAACATACCCGGACCTACCAGGGCCAAATCCAAACTCCGGCCCGTTTCCTGCAGCACACCGTCGGTATAATCAGTCCGTGTTTCATCCACCATGGTACCGTAATTAGTGGTACCGATACTGCGGCGGCCGGCAATACCGGAAGGCAGTCGCTCTACCCGTTCCAGCAGCACATCCTGAAATGTGCGAAAGACATGGGTGTCCTTCTTATAGCCCACCGTGCCGGCATTAGCCAGGTTATTGCTCACCCGGTTCTGATTCAGCTCCTGGGCGGTCATGCCGCTGGCGGAAATGTATAAACCCCTGATCATTGGCTAGCCTCCTTTCCCGGAATCAACAGCAGGTCAATAATCTCATCCACCGTCAAGTCGGGAGTGAAATCATAATACCCTGCCCTCAACTTGGTGCTGACGCCCCTGGCTCGCACCCGCTCGGAAAAAACCTCCGGATCCCGGATGACCTTCTCTTGCGCCAGGATGACGGCGATTTCCTCCGAAGTAGTGCCCCAGGGAATATAAACCCGGATGGGCTGGGGTTCCTGCTCCACCGGTTCTTGCGGCTCCACCGGTGGAGGAGTGTTTCCTCCCGTACCGCCCAGCACCAGCACCTCGTCTTTATAGACCATGCCGTAACTCCTGGCCAGGGCTTCTATTTCAGCTCTCGAGGGGGGAGTGTCCTTGGCCGAACCGGCCAGCATCAGTCCCCCTGCCAGCACCAGTCCAAATCCAAAACCCATGAAAAACTGCGCGTAACGGTAAAAAAAACTCTTCATCGCCTTAGATTCAGGATTAATTCGATCTCACCCTTTCCCCGGCCCAAGTCCTTAGCAATTTCCGTCACACTCTTTCCTGCATCATAAGCCTGGAAAACCCGGCGATAAAGCTCGATTTCCGGCAGCTGCCCTGCCGGCTCCCTCTCCCTGTCTCCGCCCTGCTGCACTCTTTCTACTTGCTCCGGCGGCACAGGGGTTGCTTGTCTCGCCTCCACTTGACGGCTGAGGGACCGGTATTCTTGCCTGAGCTGTGCCATACGCGTTTCCAATTCCTGTATTTCCTCAGTTAATACCCTGGCAAAAGCGGCCCGGTCAACGCCGGCCTCTTCTGCTGCCTTGCGCCAGGCCAGGGGAGCAAAAACCAGGACGATGATGACACCAATTACCAAGATGATCAAGGCCAGCAGCTGCTCCATGGCTTCACCCCTATCTATTCCTACTCTTCCAGTTCGTACTTCAGGCGCAGCAAGGCACGGGCATGCAATTGGGATACGCGGGACTCCGAGACCTCCAGAATGGCGCCAATCTCTTTTAACGTCAGACCTTCATGGTAGTACAGGGAGAGGACTAAATGATCCCGCTCGTTCAACCGGCTCAAAGCCGTTGCCAACCTTTCTTTCATTTCCTTCTCTATGTACAAAGCCTCCGGATTGGGACTGTCCGGATCCTCCAGGGTATCCGCCAGCCGGAAATTGTCTTCCGGGTCATCGGTCAGGAACTGTTCCAGGGAATCCACGCTCATGCGGTTGACTTCCGCCAGTACCTGCCGCAGTTCAACCACGCTCATTTGGGCTTCCGACGCCACTGCCTCTTCGGAAGGTTCTTCCCCTGTCCCCTCGAAGCTTTTGAAAGCCTGGTTCACCCGTTTGAGCTTATCCACCACAGAACGAGGCACCCAGCTGTTCTGCCGTAAAGCGTCGAGAATGGCGCCCCGGATGCGCCGGCTGGCATAAGTTTCAAACTTAATCCCCCGGCTGGGGTCGAATTTGTCCCAAGCATCCATCAGCCCGATAATGCCATAACTGATCAGGTCTTCCCTTTCCATATGGGGCGGCAGCTTGGCCGGGATCCTGTTTGCCACGTATTTCACCAGGGGCAGGTAGGCTGTGATCATTTGTTCCCGGCTCGGTTTCATCCCTCACTACACCCCACTGCTTTAATCTCCTAAATCCAACAAGCGCTGTTCCCGCTGTTTTTGAAATACATATTCGATGACTTGATCCCGATCCCTTTCGGTAATCTCCTGAAAAGACACGCCCAGCAGGTACTTGCCGTGTTCGGGCATGGGTTGACAGCGGCGCACTACTGCTTTTACCGACATCTGGAGGGGTCTGTTTTTCAAAGGAAGTTCAAAACGCAAGAGAATCAGTGCATCCTCCTCCACCGGCTTGCCGGTCACAATGCCTGCCCCACCACCGCTGATATCCACCATGATCCCTTTCTCCAAAGAGTCTTCTTCCGGCAAGGCCCATTCCACATCCAAGAAAGTCTTAACCCTGACATATTCTCTTAACTGGATCCGTTTTCCTTCTTCCGGCGTCACCAGTACGTAGCCGGATAAAGGTTCGTTGACCTTTTTGATCACGGTGGTGGTGAAAATGAATTTCTCATTGGTACCGTAGAGAATTACCTCCACCTCCTCATTCCGGTGCAGGAACAGGTTATCCTTGCCCCGGTAAGGAGGAGTAATAAGAAAGAATTTATCTCTTACTTGCAGCACCTGGCTCTTGTAATACTTACCATCGTCACCAGCCAACCGGATCTCCAGTTTCTTGCCATCCTCTAAATATTTGTCTAGCTTCACACTGGTCAATGCCGTATTTACCTCCCTAACAGAACAAGCGGTGAAGACGGTTTAAGAATTTCTGCACCCCAAAAGGTCTTGGGACAACCGTGTTGGAAAGATTGCCCGCGATGACTTGAATGTCTTCGGCGGCATGCGAGAAAGGATACTTCAGCAGCACCGGCTGCTGCTCCTTCACAGCTTTAATCAGCATTTTATCTTCCCTGATGCACCCTAAACTCTCCAGTTCCAAATTAAGAAAACGCAGGGCGGTCATTTTCAGCCTCCGACCGGCATTCTCTCCTTCCTGAAGGCTGTTGACCCGGTTAATAACCGTTTTGATTTCAGCGTGTTCACCGTATTTGGCCAGTATCTTGATGACCCCGTAGGCATCCGTCAATGAGGTGGGTTCGGTGGTAGTAACAATAATTACTTCCTGTGCAGCAGCCAAAAAACCTACCACTACCCGGGAAATGCCTGCACCGGTATCGATAAACACGTAATCCGCTGCCGCGGCCACCTCCTGCAGGGCATCAAGCAGCCTTTGCTGGTCCTGGGGCTTCACATTGGCCAGTTCCTGGATGCCGGAGCCTCCCGGGATCACCTGCACCCCGGCGGGCCCGTCGATAATAACATCCCTTAGTTCCTTCCGGCCGTACAGTACATCATACAAAGTATAGCGGGGCACTAGACCCATTAAAATATCCAAATTAGCTAATCCCAAATCCGCATCAAAAATGACCACTTTCTTGCCCCTCTGGGCCAGGGCAATGGACAGGTTAACCACTAAATTGCTTTTCCCCACTCCCCCTTTGCCGCTGGCTACGGCAATGATGCGGGTACCGGCCGTTTGCTTGACAGGTGGTGGCGATTGTTTCTTAACACTGTCATGGACTAGCTCCCGTAATCGCGCCGCTTGGTCCTTCATTATGCCAATGCCTCCACCATCAAAGTAGCTAATGCCTTCGGTTCGGCCTGCAGGATATCATCAGGCACGTTTTGGCCGGTGGTGACGTAGGCCACGGGACAACCCGTATGATTGGCCACATTGATGATGGTGCCTAAAGAACGGGTCTCGTCGGCTTTGGTAAAAATCAGGTGATCATAGCTTGCCAGTTGAAAATCCTTGGCAATCCGGAGCATATCCCTGGATTTGGTGGTACAGCTTAAGACCAGAAAAGTGATCTTATCCGGCACTGCATCCAGCATCAGCTTCAGTTCCTTTAACTGTTCCGTATTCTTGGAAGGCCGGCCGGCCGTATCAATGAAAATGGCATCTTTATCGCGATGTTTCTCCACCGCCTGCGCCATTTCCTCCGGCGTCATCACCACTTCCAAAGGTACGTTTAAAATATCCGCATAAGTCCTCAATTGGTCTACCGCACCGATCCGGTAAGTGTCAGCGGTAATGAGGGCTGTTTTCTTGTGTTGAAAGAGAGCCGCGTGGGCCGCCAGCTTCGCCAGGGTGGTAGTCTTGCCGACCCCGGTGGGACCCACGAAACAGTAAATGCGTCCATCCACCGGCTTAATATATTGAGAGAGCAGCTCCGTCATATGCCGGATCAGCACCTCTTTTTCCTGCCCACCCCCCGGCTGTCCCAACCTTTCCGCCAGCCGGGCACTGATGTCCTGATCAATGTCCATTTGGCTGAGTAACTCCTGCCAAAGGGAGCCAAAAGAGGGCAATGGGGGCCGGGAAGAAGGCGGTACCGATGCATTTCTTAAATCCTGCAGCATCTGCCTCAATTCCTTGATCTCCTGCCGCAGTTCATTTTCTTCCCCTTGAGCCGCAGCCACTTCTTCCAGGGCAGCGGTGACTTCCAGCTGGCGCAAGCCGAAAAACCTCCGCCAGCCCGGCCCGGGTACGGTCCGGGTAGACAGGATGACTGCATCAGGGCCCAGTTCCTTCCGGATCCGTTCCATGGCTTCCGGCATGGTACTGGCCAAATAACGCCTGACAATCACTTCAGCATCACCGTCCCTACCGATTCCACTTCCAGATCAGGCAGCAATTCCCCGTAAGCCAAGACGACCAGATTGGGTAAGTAGCGTTCTGTCAACCGGCGAAATAACAGGCGCACTTTGGAAGAACACAGCACTACCGGCTGCACCCCCATCATGGCCATCCGTTCCACCAGGGGCGTCAGGCTGTCGAAGATGCGCTGGGTCATTTCCGGCTTCAGCACCGGGTAGCTCCCGTTTTGGGTTTTCTGCATGCTTTCCGCCAGGGCTTGTTCTACCTCCGGATGCAAAGTGATTACGTGCAGCTTGCCGGCCGGTCCACCGTAGAGCTTGGTGATGGTACGGCGTAGAGCCCCCCGCACACTTTCCGTCAGGTAGTCTATATCCCTGGTCACCCGGGCGCTGTCCGCCAGCACTTCCAAAATCGTCACCAGGTTGCGGATGGGTACCCGCTCCGCCAGCAAATTCTGCAGTACTTTTTGCACTTCCCCGTAAGATAACAACTCGGGCACCAGTTCTTCCACCACGGCAGGTGAAGATTCTTTCACCTTGTCCAGCAAATCCTTCACTTCCTGCCGTCCCAAAAGCTCCGCCGCATTGGCTTTGATGAATTCCGTCAAGTGGGTCACCAGCACCGTGGTGGGATCCACGACGGTAAAGCCTTTCAGTTCCAGTCTTTCTTTTTCATCGTAGGTCACCCACCAAGCCGGAAGCCCAAAAGTAGGCTCCTTGGTGGGAATACCCGCAATATCCTCTTCCATGCCGCCGGGGTTCATGGCCAGCCAGTAACCGGGCAAAATCTCCCCGGAGGCCGCCTCAATCCCGTGCAGCTTAAACACATATTGATTGGCACCCAACTGTAAATTGTCCCGGATACGAATGGGGCGGACGTAGATGCCCAGGTCGGCGGCACACTGCCTCCGCACCACGGACAGCCGGTCCAGCAAATCCCCGCCCTGTCCTTCATCAGTTAATGGAATCAGATTATAACCGATTTCGATTTCCAGCGGGTCAACCTGGAAAAACCCTAAGACATTCTCCGGCTGCCGCTGGGGTTTCGCCTGCTCCTGGGCTCGAATCTGCTCGGCGATGGCTTTCTTCTTTTCCTCTTGGAGCAAGGTATATGAAGTAAACCCGGTGGCCACCGCCAAGATGAAAAACGGCACAAACGGCAGTCCCGGCACCAGGCCCAGCACGGCCAGCAAGACGGCCGCCAGGCCGATAACCTTGGGAAAGCCGGCCAGTTGGGTAGACAGCTCCCTTCCAAAACTGCCGCCGGAAGAGGAGCGGGTCACCAGGATACCGGTGGCCGTGGACACGAGTAAAGCCGGGATCTGGGTCACCAAACCGTCGCCCACGGTCAGGATGGTATAAGTGCGCAAGGCGTCCATCAAAGACATGCCGTGCTGCCACATGCCAATGATGAAACCACCGCCGATATTGATCAGGGTAATGACGATGCCGGCAATGGCGTCACCCCGGACGAACTTGCTGGCACCGTCCATGGCCCCGTAAAAGTCCGCTTCCCGCTGCAGCTTTTTGCGCCTTTCCCTGGCTTCGTCATCGGTGATCAACCCTGCGTTTAAGTCAGCATCTATACTCATTTGTTTGCCGGGCATGGCATCCAGGGTGAACCTGGCCGCCACCTCAGCCACCCGGCCGGCGCCGTTGGTGATTACGATAAACTGGATGACGGTAATAATCAAAAAGATGATGAATCCTACCACGTAGTTGCCGCGCACCACAAAATCGCCAAAAGCTTGGATCACCTCACCGGCACTGGCGGTGGTCAGGATCAAACGGGTTGAGGCTACGTTTAAAGCCAGCCGCAATAGAGTCACCACTAACAGCAGGGAAGGAAACACGGAGAATTGGAGCGGTTCCACCGTGAACATGGTGGTCAGGAGAATGATGACACTCACGGCCAGGCTGAAGGTTAAAGCCACGTCTAAAACCCGCGGGGACATAGGGATGACGATGATAAAAATAATGGCAATAACACAAGCGGCGATTAACAGGTCTCCATTACCGCGAAATTGTCGTAGACTGCCTAACAGACCGGAATCCGGCGCCGCCACTTACCTCACCCCCGCTTTCAGATTTTTCCGCCCATGCGGTAGAGCATGGCCAGGATTTCCGCCACTGATTGATACAGCTCCGGTGGGATTTCCTGCCCGATTTCCACATGCTTAAAGATGAATTGAGCCACCGGCTTGTCTTCCACAATGGGAATGCCGTGTTCTTTCGCTTTTTCCTTGATCCGTTCCGCCACCACCCCTGCTCCTTTAGCCAAGAGCAGGGGAGCACCGTCGGATTCCATGTCGTATTTTAACGCAACGGCCAAGTGCACCGGGTTGGTGATCACGACCGTCGCTGCCGGAATGCTGTGCATCATGCGATGAATGGCCAGCTGCCGCTGCTTTTCCCTTAGTTTTGCTTTGAGCAAGGGATCCCCTTCCAATTGCTTGAATTCCTCTTTCACTTCTTGCTTGGACATGCGAATCCCTTTTTCAAACTCTTTGCGCTGGAATACATAATCCACTATGGCGATGGCCAGGAAGGCCGCGATGACACCCATCCCCACCTTGAAAACCAGCTTGGCCACCACTTCCATGCTTTCCCATACGCTCATATCCACCAGGAAAAGCAGCGTGTCAAAGCCCCCGGCCACGATCTTAAAACCGATAAAACCGACGATAACTACTTTCAGGACGGCCTTGACCAGCTCCACCAGGGACCGGCGGGAAAACATCCGCTTAAAACCCTGCACCGGGTCGAGATGGGACAGCTTCGGCTTGATGGTTTCAGCCGTAATCTTAAAACCCACCTGAGCCATGTTGGCGCCCATACCCATGAGGACGGCCACGAGGAACACCGGACCCATCAGGCGAAAATAGGTCGCCACCACTTCAGTCATAACGTGCTCCGCATCCTCGCTGCCAAACGGCCTGGCCAGCCAGTCCCCCAGCACCAGCTTAGTAAAGCCTTCCGTATACCGCAGGAAATAAGAACGAAGGGCAAAAAGGATTACCATGGAAGCCAGCAATACCAGAGCTGCATTCAGGTCAGTACTTTTCGCTACTTGGCCTTTTTTCCTGGCTTCCTGCCGCCGGTGGGGCGTTGCTTCTTCCGTTTTTTCCTCGGCAAAGAGCTGCAAGTTTATGAGAAAAGGATATACCTCGTTGGACATCAGCGAAAACTCCCGATAATGGTCATTAAATCCCGCTCCAGTTGGCTTAGGATGTTACCAAATACCACTGCCATGATGGGCATGATCACAGCCATCACCAGCACGCCCAGGCCAATTTTCAAAGGAAAGCCCATAATGAATACATTTAATTGAGGGACGGTCCTGGCTACCAGACCAAGGGCCATCTCACTGACAAAAACCACCGCCAAAACCGGTGCGGCCAGTTTAAAAGCCAGCAGAAACATCCCGGAAAAAACGGATACCAGTTCCTGCACGGTTCCCCCGGCAAAATGCACCCCGGTAACCGGCACCACCTCAAAACTGGCCCTTAAGGCCAAAAGCATGCTGTGGTGACCGTCCATGGCCAGCAGCATCATCAGGGCCACCAGGTTGAGAAAACGGCCCATGAGAGTGGATTGCACCTGGCTGGCCGGGTCAAACAGGTTGGACATGGCAAAACCCATGCTCACATCCATCAACTGGCCCGCCACCATCACGGTATGAAAAATGATGTTGGCTGTAATCCCCAAAGCCAGGCCTAACAGCACTTCACCGGCAATTAAGACCGAAAAAGTAATCCCATCGACCTCCAACAAGGACGGGCCGCCGGCAAAAGGTGTTACCGCCGCCGCGAGAAACAGTCCCAACCCGATCTTGCTCCAGGCGGGCAGGCTTGGATTGGAAAACAAGGGAGCTACCGCTATAAAGGAAGTCAACCTGGCAAAAACCAGCAAGAAAACCAACCAGAGATTATAATCAACCAACCTTCATCCACCTACCTCACTAAAGTGCTGAGGCTGGAAAAAAGGTTGGCCGAAAAATTCACCAGGGTAGTCAGCATCCAGGAGCCAAAAACTAACAAAGATAAAAGCACAGCAATGATTTTGGGTACAAAAGTAAGGGTCTGTTCCTGGATTTGGGTAGTCGCCTGCAAGACGCTGATGGCCAAACCCACTACCAACCCTATGATCAGAGCCGGTGCCGCCAGCATGAGAGCCACCAGCAGCCCTTCCCTGGCCAGGTGCAACACAAATTCTTGGCTCAATCTTCATACCTCCTGCTACACCCTGGTACAATCATAAGATGTCTTCGCTGAGCCGGCGGTTTTCCCTGCCTGCTAACCAAAACTCTCCAGCAGGGATTTCACCACCAGGTACCAGCCATCCACCATCACAAACAGCATCAACTTAAAAGGAAGACTAATCATGATCGGAGGCACCATGAACATCCCCATGGACATCAAGGTGCTGGCGACCACGATATCAATCACTAGAAAAGGAATGAAAATGATAAAGCCCATCTGAAAGGCTGTTTTGAGCTCGCTGATAATAAAAGCCGGGACCAGCACCGTTAAAGGTATATCCTCTTTCGTTTCAGGGCGCTCCATATTGGACATATTGACAAACAGAGCCAGATCCTTTTCCCTGGTCTGCTTGAACATAAATTCTTTAAAAGGATCCGCCGCCAATTGGAAGGCTTCCTCTTGGGACAGTTCCCCTGCCAGGTACGGATCCAAAGCATTGACCTTTGCCTCCTGAAACACCGGTGCCATGATAAAAAAAGTAAGAAAAAGTGCTAAACCAATCAGCACCTGGTTGGGAGGCGTCTGCTGGGTAGCCAGGGCGTTCCTGACAAAGCTTAACACGATCACAACTCTGGTAAAGGAGGTCACCAGGATGAGAATCGCCGGCACCAGGGACAAAATGGTGAGCAACACCAAGAGCCTTAATGTGCCTACCACTTCTACGGGATCATCGGATTGTTGAATTTGCAGGTCAATGTTCGGTAACGGTATCGGCTGGGCCAGTGCCACTTCCCCTGAACCCAACCATATCACTAACCCAAGTAAGACTAGCCAGCATAGCTTCGTATTCTTCATCTTGTTCAACCCTTGCGCCTGGGATTCATCCATTTTGTCCATGAATCCCTCCAATTCTGCCATTCCCCGTTCCCCACCTGCGCCGTTTCCCGGTAATGGGGAAGCTCTTTGAGGAGACTTACCCCGGCTTCCGAAATGCCGATGAGGTAGTACTCCTCCCCAACCCTAACAATACATAAACCTGTTTTCGGCCCTAAAGGAAGCCTCTCTACCACCCGCATGCTCCCGGAACCTTGCCATAACTGTCCCCGGGATGCACCGAACTTAATGCTCCAGTAGGCGAGCAACACCACCAGCGGGAGGAAAATGATGACCCGCAGGACCGCTGTCCATAAATCCCCCTCCATCGGTTTTGCCCCCTAGCTTTCTCGTCCTTCCTCTTTGGCTTCCTCATTGGCCAGTTCAGTCACACGCACTCCAAAATACTCGTTGATAACCACTACTTCCCCTTTACCGAAAAGCACGCCGTTAACGTCGATTTTCACCGGTTCCCCGGCGAGGCAGTCCAGCAGCACAATATCATCCCGGGACAGTTCCAATACCTCTTTCACCGTCATTTCCGTGGAGCCCAGTTCCACGTCCACCGTTAACTCCACGTCACCCAGGAAAGAAATATCCTTTCCCCGTGCCGACTGGACTTCGGGAGGTTGCAGCCGCTGGAATCTCACCGGCGCTACTCTTGGTCCCTTATCCTCTTTCAGGGATTGGAACATAGCTTCTATGTCGTTTTCGCTCCAAAAGGCTCCCACAACATCCCCTCCCTATTGAATAAGAAATTGATTAAAGTACAATCCCACCACTTCACCTTTAGTCAAGTGGCTGTTAATGGCGTTAATTAGCTCATGTTTGAGCGCTTCCCGGTCCGCTAGGTCTGACACGGTTTTGTTGGACAGGACGGTATTAATTGTATCCCGGATTTTATAACCCTTCTCCGTCATTTCACCAATTACCTTTTTGTCATGGGTTTCCACGGATATTTCCGCTCGCAGGTAACGCCGGAAATTGCTGTCCTTAAGATTGACGGTGAAAGTTTCTAAAGGTATCTCATAGACAGGCAACTCCCGCTCTACGCCCCCGTTAGCCGCGAGAAAAAAATAAACTCCCGCGCCTGTGCCGACCATCACCAGGACGACAACTACTGCTAAAATAATCCAAAAAGCTCTGCCCACGGTCCTCCTCCCCTCTACAAGTTCACTCAACAGCCAGCACCTCCCGCTGGATTACTTCATTAGCCCTGATCACCATCACTACGCGCCGATTAAGCTGCATATTCTCCTCGGTATCATTTGGTGCCACCGGGCGGTACTCGCCGTAACCGATGGCGACAAACTTGTGCGGGTCCAGGTGATGGGTATCTATGTAATAACGAATGACCCGGGAAGCCCTGGCTCCGGATAACTCCCAGTTACTCGGAAACTCCCGCGTTGAAATCGGCCGGCTGTCCGTATGGCCTTCCACATGGACCTGGAACGGCAGCCGCCGGAACAAGTCCGCCAGGGGATCAAGTACCGCTTGAGCTTCCGGTTTCAAATCTGCTTTGGCTGTATCAAACAGCACCTTATCCGGAATATCCAGTGCCACCCCGGCTTCTTCATAACGGAGACCTACTTGGTCATCCAGCCCGGCCTCAGCCAGGGTTTGCTGCACCATCTCGTACACTTCCATCAGCGTGTAATCAGGAGCAGGCGGCAGGGGATCCCGCCCGGAAGAAAGATCCTGTATCGGGGTGATGGTCTCCGGCTGCACTTCTTCCATTGGTTTCTCTCCCCAGTCTAAAACACCTACTCCTTGGAAGGAAGCCAGAAAAGCTTGGAATTTAATGGTATCCACCACCGATAAAGAAAACAGCAAGACAAAGAAGACAAGGATCAGAGTCATCATGTCGGAGAAAGTAGTCATCCAATGGGGCGAACCCGGCAATTCGCCTTGTGACCGGCGCTTACGCATTAAAAGTCACCTCTTGCGGTGTGGTTTCTTGTACCTTCAGCCGCGCCGGGAGGAAAGCCATGAGTTTTTCTTCCAAGATCCGCGGGTTCATCCCTGACTGGATGGCAATAATCCCCTCCATGATAATGGACTTAATCAATACTTCCTCTTGGCTCCGCAGTTCTAATTTGGTAGCGATTGGCAACAGTACCAGGTTAGCCATGATGGCACCATAGAAGGTGGTGATCAAAGCCACCGCCATGCCGGGCCCCAAGGCACTGGGATCATCTAAACGAGCCAGCATCTGGATTAAACCGATTAACGTACCAATCATCCCGAAAGCGGGAGCGAGAGATCCCCAAGTCTTGTACACACTGGCTCCAATTTCATGGCGATACTGCATATGATCAATATCGGTTTCCAAGATATCGCGGATCAGTTCCGGGTCCAGTGCATCGACCATCATCTGGATCCCTTTTTGGAAGAAGGGATCCGGCAAACGGTCCATGTCGTCCTCCAAGGCCAGCAGGCCCTCCCGGCGGGCCTTCTTGGCCAGTTCCCCGAACATCTCAATCAATGCATAGGGTTCCATGGTTTCCGTCGAGAAAACTTGTTTAGTAATTTTTACGACGTTCTTGATTTGTTCCAGGTCATAACTGATCATAAGGGCAGCCAAGGATCCGCCTACGGTGATGAGCACGGAAGGGATGCTCCAGAACATCCTGGCCTGCCCGCCAAGATAGATGGCTAGGCCGAGGGTAAAGACACCGCCGGCCAATCCTACGACTGTCATGATGTCCAGCTTACGCAATATGCTTCACCTCTTCAGGGCTTTTCGGTTAGAGGGCCTTGGCAATTTCTCCGGTACTGTACCACCAGTTCAATAATCTCGTCCATGCTTTCCTGTACCATAAACTTCTTACCGTTGACCAGCGTAATCACTGTTTCCGGCACTTCTTCAAGCCTTTCGATTAAGTCGCAATTAACTGTAATGGTCCTTTTATCCAGAGTCGTCACTTTAATCAAACACGGCCACCCCTTTCCGGCCATGGATTCCCAAAAGCCTATTACCAGCAGCCATTAACTCCGCTTGCGTGAATTGCGTTCAGCGGACGCAAATCATCCTTCATCTCGGTTAGTATTTATGTATGTAATATGAAGGGCAGCCTAGGAAGGATAACCCCTTCCTAAGCTACCGCCATCTCGCTCCATTACCGCTTCAAATTAGCCAGCTCCGCCAGCATCTCATCGGAGACGCTGATCACCCGGGCATTAGCCTGGAATCCCCGCTGGGTGACGATCATGTCGGTGAATTCCATGGCTAATTCCACATTAGACATTTCTAAGGCACCTGAACGGACAATTCCGCGGTCACCGCCAGGTGAATCGATGATGTTTGTATTACCATTGATGTCGTTGTTGTCGAAACCATTATTAGTCAGCACAGGACCCTCCCCTCCGACAGCAGCTTGAGAATAGCGATACATATTTTGGCCAACCTTTTCTAACCCGGCCGGATTTATAAACTTAGCAATAGCAATTGGAACACCTACATCATCGTCATCATCAGCACCGTAGGTTCTTGAGACTCCCTGTGCATCAACAAAATGCAGGTATCCATTAGTGTCAAAGTTAAAGCTCTTCGCATCTGCAGGAATGGAGATGGCCTTGCCTTCAGCATCCAACACGAATAATCCATTTGCTGGATTAACAAGATAGAATCTCCCGGATTCTACTCCTATATTACCAAGTTCATTATCATCACCGAACTCGTACGGCACAAAACGAAATGCTCCAGCCCTTGTATAGAACAACTCCTTGCCGTCCGATAAAACAAAGAAGCCATCTCCTTCAATCATCAAATCATCTTCTTTTCCCGTCGTTTGGGCCGCTCCTTGAGTGTGAATTACATCAATGGTTCCCAAAGAAATGCCTATGCCAATTTGTTGTGGATTGGTTCCTCCTCGCGTGGCGCTGCCGGACGAGCCACCTTGAAGGGTTTGATAGAAAATATCTTGAAAAGTAGCCCGGGCTCTCTTGAAGCCGGGAGTGTTGACGTTGGCAATGTTGTCGCCGATGACGTCCATTCGGGTCTGGTGGGTTCTTAATCCCGCCACGGCGGCATACATGGAACGCATCATAGTCGATCATGACCTCCTTTACGGAATTCGTACTGTTTCCAGCGCCGCTGGATTGCTTCAATCGGTCCGCAATCCGGAGCTTCCTCTATGAG
>DULZ01000096.1 GCA_012840125.1 Clostridia bacterium
AACACTATTATAACCAGGGGAAATTTGACGGAAGACTGACTATCAGTGAATGAGGTACCATGCTAACCAGGGAATTTGACTATGACTTACCAAAAGAATTAATTGCGCAGGAGCCGGTGGAACCGCGTGATGCATCCCGTTTGATGGTGGTAAACCGGGCGGCTAAGACTTTAGATCATAGGATCTTCAGGGAAATCACCGGTTATCTTTGCCCCGGCGATGTGTTAGTGTTAAACAATACCAAGGTGATGCCTGCCCGTCTATATGGAGTGAAGGCGGACACCGGCGCCCGGATCGAAGTACTGCTGCTGCATCGATTGGGTACCCACCGGTGTGAAGCCCTGGTTAAACCGGGCAAGAAGGTTAAGCTGGGCACCACCATCATTTTTGGCGACGGGGAGTTAACGGCCCGGGCAGTGGAGTATACTGCTCAGGGCGGGCGCATTCTGGAGCTGGAGTATGAGGGTGTCCTGGAAGAACTCTTGGATAAGCTGGGGAAAGTGCCCCTGCCCCCCTACATCACCCATGAATTAAAGGATCCCCGGCGTTATCAAACGGTGTACGGCAAACACCCGGGTTCCGCTGCGGCCCCAACCGCCGGGCTTCATTTTACGGACAGGCTGCTGAGAGAAATTGAACTCCTTGGTGTAGAGATTGTGGAGGTGCTGTTGCATGTGGGTTTGGGTACTTTCAGGCCGGTGGTGGCGGAAAGAGTGGAAGAGCACCACATGCACAGCGAGTATTTCCGCATCGATGAAAGTGCCGCCTTGCGCATTAACAGGGCCAGGGAGGCCGGTCATAGGGTAATAGCCGTGGGAACTACCAGTGTCCGGGTCCTGGAAACGGCAGCCCGGGATACGGGCGAGGTTGTGCCCCAAAGCGGTTGGACGGATATTTTCATTTACCCCGGCTACAGGTTTAAAGCGGTAGATGGCTTGGTTACCAATTTTCACTTGCCGAAATCCACTTTACTGATGCTGGTTAGTGCTTTTGCCGGCTTTGATTTGATCAAAAGTGCCTACGAGGAAGCGATCAAGGCCAAGTACCGCTTTTTCAGTTTCGGTGATGCCATGTTGATTCTGTAGAAATACTCTTGGTTACGAGGTGAAGTGTTTGGCTGCAAGTTTTGAGGTCTTATATCAAAGCAAAGAATCTGCCGCCCGGTTGGGGAAACTCCACTTAACCCATGGAATCGTGGAAACCCCTGTGTTCATGCCCGTCGGTACCCAGGCCACGGTCAAGACCATGACTCCGGAAGAATTGGACCAAGTAGGAGCGGAGATAATTTTAAGTAATACATATCACCTGTATCTAAGGCCTGGGCATGACCTGGTCGCCGAAGCCGGGGGATTGCATTCCTTCATGAATTGGCATAAGCCTATCCTAACCGACAGCGGCGGCTTTCAAATCTTCAGCTTAGCTGATTTACGCAAGATCAGTGAGGAAGGGGTCATGTTCAGCTCCCACCTGGATGGTTCTCGGCATTTTATTTCCCCGGAACGGTCGATGGAGATTCAAATGGCTCTTGGCTCTGATATTGCCATGGCCTTTGATATTTGTTCTCCTTACCCCCATGAATATGAAGCTGCTAAGAAGGATCTGGAAGTCACCTTGCGCTGGGCAAAACGGTGTCAAGCCTATCACCACCGGGAGGAACAGGCCCTTTTCGGGATCGTGCAGGGGGGCGTGTATGCGGATCTGCGCCGTCGCAGCATTGAAGAATTGGAAACCATGGATTTTCCCGGTTACGGTATCGGGGGGCTAAGTGTCGGGGAGCCGAAAGAACTAATGTATGAAATGTTGGAAGTGGTGGTACCGCTTATGCCCAAGCACAAGCCCCGCTACCTGATGGGGGTAGGTTCGCCGGACTGCTTAGTGGAGGGTGTCCTCCGGGGGGTGGATATGTTCGATTGTGTGCTGCCTACTAGGATTGCTAGGAACGGCACCGTCTGGACCAGCGAGGGAAAAGTCACCGTGCGGAACGCTGCTTACGCCAGGGATTTTGGGCCGCTGGATCCCGCCTGTGATTGTTATACGTGCCGCAATTACTCCCGGGCCTATATCCGCCACTTGTTTAAGGCGGAGGAAATACTGGGCTTGCGGTTAACCACGATTCATAATCTCGCTTATCTGATGCGGCTCATGCACCGGATCAGGGAAGCGGTGAAGGAGGAAAGATTGAGAGAATTAGTCAAGGAAATTCGGGAACTTTATCCAAACTAAAAGGAATTAAACTACATATCACGAATTCCTAAACGAAAACTTGCAGAAAGGATGTTGGTATAGTGGAAGGTCTTGGTCAATGGGGTGGAACAATTATTTATTTGGCGGTATTTTTCGGCATCATCTATTTCTTGATGATTCGGCCGCAGCAGAAGCAGCAAAAACAGAGAATGGAAATGCTGAATTCGGTTAAAGTGAACGACCGTATTGTTACTATCGGCGGTATGCACGGCCGGATCACCAAAATCAAAGACGATGTCATCACTGTTCGCATAGCTGATAAAGTGGAAGTGGAAATGGAAAAGCAGGCTATCGGGCGGGTTATCAGCAATAAGGACAGTTAGAAACGGGCGGTCTCGTGAGCTTATTCCCGGACACGAACTTTCAAGCAGAAAGCGAGGGCGGGATAAGCATCGAGACCGTTTTTGTTGACAGCTACCTGCATAATTAGGCAGGAAATTACAATAGGAGTCAAAGGGATTCTGGCAAGTATATCCAATTATTCTATTAACTTGTTTTTGCAGCAGGGGTGATATCATGTCGTGGTTGGTTAGACTATTTGGATTCAAAGAAGAATTTGCTGAGAAATACGCCAGGGATTACACCAAGGCTGTTATGTGGGGCATTGGTGTGGAAAGTGTGTGGAATGAAACGGAAAACAGGGCCTTTCTTAGTTTGGAAGAATCCGGGGAGGGAGGTTGATGCTGCGGCTGCCTCGCAGTAGAGTGTCCATTAAAAGAGGTGACCTGTTTTCTATCCAATTAGGAACCAACGAGGATGGGCGGGATTTTTACCGCCCGGTTCTGGTCATCCAAAATGATATCGGCAACCGGTACTGCAATTCTGTCATTGTAGTTCCCCTGTCCTATAAATTGCGTGCGAAACACTTGTTTTTCGGCGTGCTGGTGAAAAGCACCCCGCAGACAGGCCTTATTCACGATGCAGTGGCTGTCCTTTCACAAATTCGCACGGTGGAGAAATCATATTTTTCCAATGATAACTACTTGGGCCGGGTGGACAGCCAAACCATGGAGAAAATCGACCAGTGCCTGGCCTTGAGCCTAGGGCTAAGCACCCTGCAAAAACTGCAAGACCGTTTTCCCAGCCAAGTAGAGTCTTCTTGAGGTACAAAGGAGCCGGCCTCGCCGGCTTCTTTGCTGTTTGCCCTTGCCCCGGCTTTCATTGACAACGCAGATCCTGAGGTTTATAATTTTAAAGTATGGAATCATTAATGGGTGTTAAGGAGGGGAACCTATTGCGACCGGGAGGAGTAACAAAGCTTGCAGTTGTTATTATAGCCATCATTGCCCTCGGTTTATTTGCGTTCCAACCCCTCGTTACCGGCCTTGATTTGGGTTTGGATTTGCGGGGTGGTGTGCAGGTTACTTTGCAAGCGGTGGAAAAACCGGGAGAAAAAGTAACACGTGAGCAAATGCAGCAGCTGCAGGCGGTGATCAGGGAAAGAGTTGACCAGTTAGGCATATCCGAGCCCAGGATTCAAATCGCCGGCGCCGACAGGTTAATTGTAGAGCTGGCTGGCATAGAGGACCCGGAAGAAGCTGTAGAACTCATCGGTAAGACTGCCATGTTGGAGTTCAAGAAAGCCGACGGTACAGTGATCCTGAAGGGCGACCAACTTCAGGATGCCAGGGCCGGGCATGATCCCAGGGATAACAGTCCTATGATCAGTTTGAAGTTTAATTCCCAAGGAGCCAAAGCTTTTGCAGACGCCACTGCTGAGGCAGCCAAGTACCCCCAAGGTGATCCTAGGCGGTATATTGCTATCTATCTCGACAACCAGTTAATTTCTAATCCCCATGTGAACGAGCCCATCGCCAATGGACAGGCTGTAATCAGCGGTGGGTTTGAGAGTTTTGAGGAAGCGGCTAATTTAGCCGCATTGCTCAGAGGCGGAGCTTTGCCGGTTGAAACGGAAGTGATCGCCAAGCAGACTGTGGGACCCACGTTAGGACTGGAATCCTTAAATAAGAGCAAGACGGCCATTGTGGTGGGCTTAACCGCCATCGGCTTGTTCTTATTGCTGGTATACCGTGTACCGGGAATTGTGGCAAATCTATCCTTAATAGTCTACGGAATTATTGTGCTGGGAGCCCTTTATCTCCTAAAGGCGGTGCTCACATTGCCCGGTATTGCCGGTCTACTGCTGTCGGTAGGTATGGCGGTAGATGCCAATATCCTGATCTATGAGCGGATCAAAGAGGAACTGAGAAATGGGAAGACGCTGCGGGCCGCCGTGGAAGCGGGCTTCAAGAGAGCTTTCTGGACGATTTTCGATGCTAACTTAACCACATTAATTGCCGCAGCTATTCTGTACTATTTGGGTTCCGGTCCCATCCGTGGGTTTGCCGTGACCCTGAGTATCGGTATCATCGCCAGTATGTTCACCGCTATCACTTTGACCAGGTGGCTGCTGCGCTTGACCGTCCAATCAGGCTTGTTTAACAAGCTATCATTTTATGGGGTGAGGAGGTAGCCGTCATGTCAGTGATTCAGAACCGAAAAATCTGGTACGCCATTTCCTTGATCCTCCTCCTGGCTGGGTTCATTTCCCTGGGAATTCAAGGTTTTAATAAAGGAATTGATTTTACATCCGGGAACGTGCTGCAAATTGAATTTGAAGACGTTATTTCCACGCAGCAAGTTGAGGCTGTATTAGATGCTCAGGGCTTGACAGGGTATTCTATTCAAGCGGCGGGTGACGGATCGGATTATATTATCCGGACCAAAGAAATGACGGAAGCACAGAATAGAGAGCTGCTGGCGGCTTTCGAGGAAAAGTTGGGTGAGCTTACAGTTAAGCAAAACCAGAAAGTCGGGGCAGTTATAGGCCGGGAATTGACCAGAAATGCCATCATGGCGCTGGCGATTGCCTCGGTGCTGATGATCATTTACATTTCTTTTCGTTTCCAAGCGGCTTATGGTATCGTCGCCATTCTGGCGCTGCTGCATGACGTGTTAGTTACGGCCGGACTGTTTTCCATTTTTCAAATTGAAATCGACAGCACTTTTGTGGCGGCATTGCTCACTATCGTCGGTTATTCCATCAACAATACCATCGTCATTTTTGACCGGATCCGGGAGAATCTCAGTTTTGACAAGAAACTGCCCTTTGACGTCTTGGTGGACAACAGCATCAAGCAGACCCTTGTCCGTTGCATCAATACGGCAATGACTGTGATATTTGCCCTGCTGGCGTTGATTTTCCTGGGAGGGGCCACTACTAAACTGTTTGCCTTGGCCTTGTTGACGGGTACCGTAGTTGGCACCTATTCATCCATTCTTATTTCTACTTCTCTATTGTATGACTTTCAAACGAAAGTCTTTGCCAATTTTAAAGTAAAACATGCTAATGCTCGCTAAGAAAGCCAGCCGGCAAGGCTGGTTTTTTCATGCAGGAAAATCCTCCCCCATGTCGAATAATGCTAAAAACCAAAAAGGAGTGTTACTTCTGGTACAGGTATACTGGGTTACGGCGTTGCTGTTTGCTTTGATGGTGGCTGTTTTTGCGGTGCAGAATGCGGAAACGGTTAATATCCGGCTCTTGTATTGGCAGTTTCAGGACATTTCCCTGGTGCTGGTCATCCTGGGTTCAGCTGCCGTCGGAGCTTTATTGCTGTTTATCTTGGGCAGTATCAAACAGTTCAGTTTGATGCTGCGGCTAAAGGAAGCGGAGAACAAGATTCGCAAGCTGGAAAACCAATTGAAGGAACTGCAGGCCAGTACACCGCCACCCCAGGCTGAGGAATCCAAGCAAAGCCAACCGGGCGACATGACCTCCCAGTCCCTTTTATGAATCATTCCGGTTTGGTCAAAATCCGGCAATTTTCTTTACAGGCTGTCTGAACAGACAGCTTTTCTATTTACCTGAAGTCTGCTTGCACCTAGGAAATGGTTATTCTATAATGGTTGCATGGAGGAAAGTCGATGAATATCAGAAATACAAAATGGCACCTGCCCTCTTTCGACTGGCATGCCGTGGCTGGGTTAGTCCGGGAACTGTCGATTTCGCCGATTACCGCCAAGGTATTGCTTAACAGGGGTATTGCGACTGCAGAAGAGGGCCGTGTTTTTTTTAATGGCACGCTGTCTGACCTGAGTTCTCCCTGGGATTTGCCGGGCATGGAGGCAGCGGTGCAGCGGATTGTGCGTGGCATCAGGGCAAAAGAAAAAACACTGGTCTTCGGTGATTATGATGTAGACGGCATCACAGCCACTGCCATGGTGGTTTCCTTTCTTAAGCACCTTGACGTCCCCGTTGGATACTATATACCGGAACGGTCAGCAGGCTATGGATTAACCTTGGAGGCGCTGCAAGATATCCACCGGCAGGGTTACAGCTTGATTATTACCGTTGATTGTGGCATTTCGGCCACGGCGGAAATAGCTTATGGTAGGAAGCTGGGTTTAGATTTTGTCATCACGGATCACCACGAGCCGGGGGATATGCTTCCGGATTGTGAAGCGGTCATCAATCCAAAAGCCGGTTGCTGCCGGCACCAGGCAAGGGAACTGGCCGGGGTAGGGGTAGCTTTCAAGCTCCTCCAAGGGCTGGCGGAGAGGCTGGGTTTGGCCCCGGAGAGCCTTTTCAGCTACTTGGATTTGGTGACATTAGGTACCATAGCTGATGTGGTGCCCTTGGTGGGCGAAAACCGCATCATTGTCAAAAACGGTCTGGCTTTGTTGCAAGATTCCGGGAGAACCGGTGTCAGAGCCTTGCTGGAGGCGGTCGGTGTCGGCGACGGGCAGTTGACACCTAACCAGGTAGCATATGCTTTGGCTCCACGGTTGAATGCAGCCGGAAGAATGGCCTCGCCCCTTATCGCTTTGGAAATGCTTTTGACCCATTCGGTGCAAAGAGCGAGAGAGCTGGCTTTGAAGCTGAACGAACTTAATGCCACCCGCCAGCTGCTGGTGCAGCAAGTCATGCAAGAAGCACTGGCCATGATTGAGCAGGAAGCCGGAGCCTGGCTGCAGCCGGTAACGGTTCTGGCTTCTCCCTTGTGGCATCCCGGTGTTATTGGGATTGTGGCGGCAAAGCTGGCGGATATGCTTTTTAAGCCGGTGATCCTGTTAACTGTCGAAGGTGAATTAGCTAAGGGGTCAGGCCGCAGCGTTCCCGGTTTTGACCTTTTTCAGGGCATCCGGCATTGCCAGGACTTGTTGGTAAAAGCCGGCGGGCATTCCCAAGCAGTGGGACTGACCGTGGCGTTGGAGCACCTGGAAGAATTCCGGGAGAGAATCAATTGTTTCGCCGCTGAGGTGTTAAAGACTACCAGGTTGGAACCAACCCTGCCCATTGAAGCTGAGGTGCTGCCGGGCCAATTGGACTTCCAACTGCTGGATGAGCTGGCACAATTGCAGCCATTTGGGTACGGGAATCCGGAACCGGTGTTAGCTTTACGGTCTACCATCATCAGAGACTGTCGTACCGTCGGTAAAGAGGGAGAGCATTTAAAGTTTCAAGTCCTGGCGGGCCAGGAAGCTCTTGACGGTATCGGCTTTAACATGGCGGCGGTACTGAAGGAGCTGGACTTAACGGGTCCGGTGGACTTGGCTTTTCGCCTGCAGCGGAATCTATGGAACGGCCAGGCGAAGTTGCAGCTGGTCCTGGAAGATATTAAACCCTGCCGGGAAACAAAGCCCCGGGTGAATGCTATGTGTTTAGACACCGGGGCAGGACCGGTTGAAGCCGGCGGCCCTGTCCACCGGTGCCGGCATGGGGAGGAACAGTTCCGGCGCCTGGTGCAGCTTATTTTAGAAACAGTGCAAGCAGGAGCGCCGGTTTACCTGGTCTTTCCGACCCAGCGCGTATTAGCCCTTTATGAAAGACTTTTAACCGACGTCTTGGTCAAATACGATGTTACTTGCGGGCGTTATCATAATGGACGTCAACAGAACCCCCCGGAGCAGGTCCGGGTTTTATTAGCCGCGGGGCACCTATTGGATCCCCCACCGGGGGCCAAAGTGGTGCAACTGGCCTATCCTGATTGGGATGATGGGATTGGAGCAGGACATGAAGAAGCGGGAACAGTATTAGGCTTTAAAGAGCCGGCGCCGGGAGCACTCGCTTTTGTGCGGGAACCAATTCCGGCCCGGGGGAAATTGACTTTCTTAAAGGATTTATGCACCGAATGGTCAGGTCCCTTATTCATCTACACCAACCGGTTAAACCAAGTCACCTATTTGTACCAGCAGCTGCGGCTGCTGCTGCCGGAAAGGAAACAAAGGATTTGGTATTATCATCATAACCTGAGTTTTACCCAAAAGGAATTGGTCCTTAACGCCGTTTCCCACGGTTTAGCTGAGATAGTGGTTGCTAATGAGTTTCTTGAATTCCTGATCCCTGAACGTTATGGGGCAGGCACCCGCATCCTTTTGGATGCCCCTTACAGTGTGGAAGAGTTGTACCTGAAAACACGACCGGCCAGACCGGGCATGACAGTGTACGGGGTTTGGGACTGGGAGGAATTATGCCGCAACGAATTGACTTTACAGGCGATTTTCCCGGAAGAACCCCTTTTGGAAGGACTGCTGTTTGCTTTAAAGGAACTGAGTCCCAGCCTGGAGGAGGATCCGGCGGCAGTGGTAAAAGAGATGCGGCTTAAGTTCTCCAGTATTCAAGCACCCACCGTACAGTTTGGCTTGGATATCCTGCGTGAAATCAGCGAATGCCCGGACATTACTTTAGATTATCACCAGACCCGGGTTTATCAAGCAGCCCAGAAAGAAAAAAGAGCTTTCGCCAAACTAAAACACTTGGAGCAAACGGGCGATTACACTGCCTACCTTTTCCGGGGTGCGCCTTGAGTTGACAGTCGACAAGGAGGTGGGGGTAGATGCCGGAGCCCATTGACCAGCTGATTGAACAGATCAAAAGCTATAATCCCCAGGCCGATTGTGACAAGGTGAAAAGGGGATATGAGTATGCCTGCCGGGCTCATCAAGGGCAAAAGCGCAAATCCGGTGAAGATTATATCGTTCACCCGATGGGAGTGGCCAGAATCCTAGCCGAATTGCAGCTGGATGTTACCACCATCACCGCGGGACTGCTCCATGACGTAGTGGAGGATACGGAAATCTCCCTGGGAGATATCAAAGCGGAATTTGGTGAAGAAGTAGCGCTGTTAGTAGATGGGGTCACCAAATTAAGCCGGATTGAGTTTAAATCGAAAGAAGAGCAGCAGGTAGAAAACCTCCGCAAGATGTTCTTGGCCATGGCCAAAGATATCAGGGTGATCTTGATCAAATTGGCGGACCGGCTGCATAACATGCGCACTTTGAAGTACCAGCCCCCTGAGAAACAGAAAGAGATCGCGGAAGAAACGGTAGAGATATTCGCCCCTCTGGCTCACCGTTTGGGTATTTTTAGGTTGAAATGGGAATTGGAAGACCTGTCCCTGCGCTATCTGGAGAAAGAGAAGTATTATGAGCTGGTGCAAGCCATTAACATGAAGCGGCAGGAGCGGGAAGCATATATTAACGAGGTTATCGCCGTTCTCCAGAAACAGCTGCAGGAAATGGGGATTGAAGCTGACATACAAGGGCGACCGAAGCATTTTTACAGCATCTACAACAAGATGGTGAAACAGGGCAAGACCCTGAGCGAGATTTACGACCTGATTGCCGTGCGGGTGATTGTCAGCACCGTCAAGGACTGTTACGGAGTCCTAGGTGTAGTGCACAGCTTGTGGAAGCCCATTCCGGGCCGGTTCAAGGATTATATCGCCATGCCTAAACCCAACATGTATCAATCCCTGCATACTACGGTGATCGGCCCCCGGGGCGAACCCTTTGAGATCCAAATCCGGACCTGGGAAATGCACCGGACTTCCGAGTACGGCATCGCGGCCCACTGGCGTTACAAGGAAGGTTCTGCCCTTTCAGACCGGGAGTTTGAAGATAAACTGTCCTGGCTTAGGCAGTTGTTGGAATGGCAAAGGGAATTGCGGGATGCCCGGGAGTTTATGGACTCCCTGAAAATAGATCTATTCTCCGACCGGGTTTACGTCTTTACACCCAAGGGCGATGTGGTGGAGCTTTCCGCCGGCTCGGTACCCATTGATTTTGCTTACCGGGTGCATACCGACGTCGGTCACCGGTGTATCGGTGCTAAAGTTAACGGGCGCATTGTGCCCCTGGATTATGAATTGAAAACCGGAGATATTGTGGAAATCCTGACCTCCAAGACCGGCGCCCCGAGCCGGGATTGGCTTAATATCGTGAAAACCTCCCAGGCGAAGAATAGGATTAGGCAGTGGTTCAGAAAGGAAGAGCGGGAGGAGAACGTTAGCAAAGGACGGGAATTACTGGAAAGAGAAGCTAGGAAGCAAGGATTAACGGAGGAAGACTACAGGCTGACATATTTGGCCGAGGTGGCCAAGAAATTTAATTTCCAGGGAGTAGAGGAGCTGTATTTAGCCGTCAATGACGGTGTGATCACCGTTCCCCAGGTGCTCATGAAGCTCCGGGAGATCAGCAAGAGTTCCAAAGGGGAAAGCGAAGAGGCTGCCCTGGCTGTTACTCCCAGTAAGGCCAACCGGAAACCATCAAAAGGTATTAAAGTCAAAGGCATTGACAATGTGATGCTCAGGCTGTCCCGTTGCTGTAATCCTTTACCGGGAGATGATATCATCGGTTATGTGACCAGGGGAAGAGGCGTCTCCATTCACCGCACCGATTGTCCCAATATTACTCACTACCGGGCGGAAGACGCCGGGCGGCTGATCGAGGTTACCTGGGACGAGGAAGTTGACGGGATTTTCCAAGTTCAATTGGAGGCCATCGCCATTGACCGGCCCCGGTTAGCGATGGATATTATGATGGCTGTGGCGGATACCAAGACGGTCATTAACGCCATTAATGCGCGCAGCACCAAAGATAATCTTGCCACGGTAGACCTAAAGCTTGAAATCAGGGGCATGGAGCATTTAGAATATATTACCAACAAGATTAAGAAAGTACATGATGTCATCGAAGTAAAGAGGGTTACACCCAGTTAGAGGAGTGTTGCGGATGCGAGCCGTAGTACAAAGAGCAGCAAAGGGCAGGGTGACCATTGCCGGTGAGGTGGTGGGAGAAATCGGTCGCGGATTGGTGGTCCTACTAGGCGTGGGCCATGCGGATACTAAAGATGACCTGGATTACCTGGCCTCCAAAATAGTCAACTTGCGCATTTTTCCCGATGAAGAAGGAAAAATGAACCGGTCCATCAAAGATGTCGGCGGTCAGATGTTGATCGTCTCTCAATTCACCCTATACGGGGATTGCCGCAAGGGTCGCCGACCAAGTTTTATTGATGCGGCTGCATCTGAGAAGGCAAACAAATTGTATGAAGAATTTGTGGCTTTAATTCAAGCTGAAGGGATCCCGGTGGCCACCGGGCGTTTTCAGGAAGAAATGCTGGTGGAGATTCATAATGACGGGCCGGTGACCATTCTCTTAGACAGCAAGTGAGAATTCTAAAAAGGCGGGTGGATGGAAATGATTTTAAAAAGGCTGGAAGTAGGCCCTTTGGGAACTAATTGTTATATTCTTGGTTGCGAACAGACTTTAAAAGGTGCGGTAATTGATCCCGGCGGGGATGCCGGGATGATTAAGCGGGAAATCGATGCCCTCAAGCTTGAGATAGAGTACATTATTAATACCCACGGGCATGGCGACCATATTCTTGGCAACGAGGAGCTTAAAGAACTGACCGGCGCCTCCCTATTAATCCATGAAGAGGATGCCGGTTATCTTGTGGATCCCCAGAAAAACCTGACTGGGTTTTTCGGCAAGGCCATCAAGGGATTACAAGCGGACAGGTTGTTAAAAGAAGGGGATGCAATCAACATCGGTCAAGAGGTTACCCTGACTGTGATCCATACGCCGGGCCATACACCCGGGGGCATCTGCCTGGATACCGGTGAGCACTTGTTTACCGGTGATACTCTTTTTGCCGGTTCCATCGGTAGAACTGACTTTCCGGGTGGATCGTACCAAACATTAATTAATTCAGTCCGCACGAAACTATTCACCTTGCCCGGGGACCGCCGCGTCTGGCCGGGGCACGGCCCGGGCAGTACCTTGGCATATGAAAAGCAGACTAATCCCTTCTTTAGATAACCGGAAGGGTTTGGTAAGACCAGGCGAGGAGGATTAAAGATGTTGACGACACGGCCGAGAGGCACCAATGATATCCTGCCCGGAGACAGTGACAAGTGGCGACGGGTGGAGGGGATTATTCACCAGATTTGTGCCGAGTACGGTTATAAAGAAATCCGCACTCCTATTTTCGAGCATACGGAGCTTTTTCTCAGAGGAGTGGGAGAGACCACCGATATTGTAGAAAAGGAGATGTATACCTTTTACGACCGGAGTGACCGTTCTTTGACCCTGAGGCCGGAAGGGACCGCTCCCACCGTGCGGGCTTTCTTGGAGCATAACATGCACACGCAAACCCTACCAGTGAAGCTGTATTATATCGGTCCCATGTTTCGCTACGGCCGGCCGCAAGCGGGGAGATTTCGCCAGTTCCACCAGTTTGGCGTAGAGGCTTTCGGCACCAATGACCCGGCCATCGATGCCGAAGTGATCTGCCTAGCCATGGAATTCTATGCTCGCTTGGGGCTAAAAAACCTGACCTTACAGCTTAACAGCGTGGGCTGCCCTAAGTGCCGGGCAGAGCACAGGAGCTTGCTGCACCGGTTTTTAGAGCCGAGAAAGCAGGAACTATGCAGCACTTGTCAAGGACGTTTTGAGCGCAATCCCTTGCGCATTTTTGACTGTAAGAGTGACATCTGCCAGGAAATCATCGGTACGGGTCCTACCATTCTGGCTTCCTTGTGTGATGACTGCAAGGACCACTTTGCCCGGGTGCAAAAATACCTGCAGCTTGCCGGCGTCTCTTATGTTATCGCGCCCCACCTGGTAAGAGGGTTGGACTACTACACGAATACGGCTTTTGAGATCATTGTGGAAGGCATCGGCGCCCAGAGTGCTATCGGGGGTGGAGGGCGCTACAACGGCTTGGTGCAGGAAGTAGGCGGGCCGTCGCTGCCCGGCATCGGCTTTGGCTTAGGCCTGGAACGGATCCTTTTGGCCCTGCAGGAACAAGGCGTGAACTTGGAGGGAGATGTGTTTCCCGAGGTATTTGTCGCCGTTTCCGGTCCATCAATGAAAGAGGAAGCCTTTAAGCTGGTGAATCAACTACGGCAGCATGGATTTAAAACAGATATGGATTACCTGGACAGGAGTATGAAAGCCCAGCTCAAGTACGCAGGTAAACATCGGTACCGTTATGTGGTCATTCTGGGTGAGGAGGAATTCGCCCGGGAGCAGGCGGCAGTGAAGGACATGAGCGGCGGGGAACAACAAAACATACGCATACCCGAACTAGTATCGTTCCTAGCAAAGGGATTAGGCAGAGATTAAGGAGGTTTTCACGCTATGGTGGCATCAATCAGTGGATTTAAAAGAACCCATGGCTGCGGAGAACTGGGTCTCCAGCACGTGGGAGAAGAAGTAACCTTGATGGGATGGGTCAGCAAGAGAAGGGATCACGGGGGACTGATCTTCATTGATTTGCGGGATCGTTCCGGAAAAGTGCAGGTGGTGTTCAGCCCCGAGATCAATCGGGAAGCATTTAAACTGGCGGAAACGGTCCGCGGGGAGTATGTGCTGGCCGTGACCGGACAAGTCGCCAGGCGGCCGGAAGGGACGGAAAACCCGACCCTGGCTACCGGTGACATCGAAGTGGAAGCCACAGCGGCAGAGATTCTCAATCAGGCTAAGACCCCTCCCTTTTATATCGCCGAAAACATTGATGTGGACGAGAACGTGCGCCTGAAGTACCGTTATTTAGATTTGAGAAGACCGGACATGCAAGCTGCGATTATCTTGCGGCATCGCATCACGAAGACTATGCGTGACTTTCTTGATAAAAAGGGCTTTTTGGAAATAGAAACCCCCATGTTGACGAAAAGCACGCCGGAAGGAGCCAGGGACTATTTAGTACCCAGCCGGGTGCATCCCGGTGAATTTTATGCTCTGCCCCAGTCGCCCCAGCTCTTCAAACAGCTGCTCATGGTGGCCGGCTACGAAAAGTACTACCAGTTTGCCCGTTGTTTTCGTGATGAAGACTTGCGGGCGGACCGGCAGCCCGAGTTTACTCAACTGGATATGGAAATGTCTTTTGTGACCCGCGAGGATGTCATGGATCTAATTGAGGAGATGTTTTGCGATCTATTTGCCCGGGTGCTCGGCATCGAACTGGCCAGGCCCTTCCCGCGCCTGACTTATCAGGAAGCGATGGATAAATACGGCTCCGACAAACCTGATCTCCGCTTCGGCTTGGAGCTGCAGGACATAACGGAGCTGGTGAAAGATTCGGGGTTCAAAGTTTTTGCCGGTGTCTGTGCCCAAGGTGGACAAGTTAAAGGGCTGCGGGTACCCGGATGTGCCGGCTATTCCAGGAAGGACTTGGATGACCTGACCAAATTCGCCGCCGGTTTCGGGGCAAAGGGATTGGCCTGGATAGCGTTAACCGCCGAGGGGCTCAAATCTCCCATCAGTAAGTTCTTTACTGAGGCAGAGTTGGAGAGCATTGTCAACAAAATGCAGGCAGAAACCGGCGATCTCCTCCTCTTCGTAGCGGACAGCCCGGCGGTGGTGGCGCAAAGTTTGGGCGCCCTCCGGGTGGAGTTCGGCAAGAGGTTGAATCTGATCAATTCCAAAGAGTATAAACTGGCCTGGGTAGTGGATTTTCCGTTATTGGAATACGATGCGGAGGAAAAACGGTACGTGGCTATCCATCACCCCTTTACTTCCCCCCGGGAAGAAGACCTGCCCTTACTGTTGAGTGAACCTTTGCAGGTCCGGGCACAAGCTTATGATTTGATTCTTAACGGGGTCGAAGTGGGTGGAGGCAGCATCAGGATCCATAAAAGAGAGGTCCAGGAACAGCTTTTCTCCCTCTTGGGATTTAGCCAGGAAGAAGCCTGGGCAAAATTCGGTTTCCTGCTGGAGGCTTTTGAATACGGGACGCCGCCCCACGGAGGCATCGCTTTTGGCCTGGACCGGCTGGTGATGCTGATGGCAGGTAAGGATACCATCAGAGACGTGATGGCCTTCCCCAAAACCCAAAGCGCCTCCGATTTGATGACGGGGGCCCCTTCAGGGGTAAGTGAACACCAGTTGAAAGAGTTGAGAATCAAAATCGAGCCCGTGGAAAAGCCATCTTTATAAAAGACCCGGATTGAGTGAAAAGCCTGTCAAATATAGGTTAGACCGTGATGGCGCTTGCAAATCATCGCAAAGTGTGCTACTATAGTCCTAGCAAAAACGGAGATTTACCCTGCGGTGTTTGTGATAGCCACTAGTTTTGAGCCAACACCTATTAAAAGGGAGCCTGGCCTCTGGATGTGGATTGTAGGCCTTCGTACTGTGCGCGAGCTCGTGAAGGAAACAAAGAAGCATTCAGGAGGGCACCCACCTGCGGAGAGCAGGTTCAAAACAGGGCGTCACGGCACGTGTGGGGTTTCATCTTTCGTTGCCACGAGCAAGCAAAGGCTTCATCATCCATGGATGTTTGAAGCCTTTTGTTTTTGGGAGGTTGTTAACTTGACAGACCAGTTTGAGCGCACCAGGTTATTAATTGGGGAGGATGGCCTTCAAGTTTTACGCCAAGCCTCGGTGATCGTTTTCGGTGTGGGCGGGGTAGGCTCTTTTGCGGTAGAGGCCCTGGCACGGGCCGGCATTGGGAAACTGACTTTGGTGGACCATGATGTAGTGACTTGGAGCAATTTGAACCGGCAATTGCCGGCCCTCCATTCCACGGTGGGACAACCCAAAGTAGCCGTGCTCCGGCAACGCATCGCCGATATCAACCCCCAGTGCGAAGTCGTTACATGGCAAGAGTTTTACGAGGCCGGTAATAGAGAATTGTTTTTTCAGGCAAAATACGATTACGTGGTCGATGCCATCGACAAGGTTAAGAGCAAGGTTGATTTGATCGAGCAGTGTGTCATCAGAAAGCTGCCCATTGTGTCCAGCATGGGGGCAGGCAACCGGTTGGACCCGGTAGGGTTCCGGGTGGCGGATATTGCCGACACCTTTAATTGTCCTTTGGCCAAGGTGGTGCGGAAAGAATTGCGCAACCGGGGTATTGGGGAAGGAGTAAAAGTGGTCTTTTCGCCCAAACCGTGCGCCAAGGTCATGAGGGAAAACAGTATGACAGAAAGAGTGCCCGGCAGCATCTCCTTTGTGCCTCCGGTGGTGGGTATGATCCTGGCCAGCGTCGTGGTCAATGATCTTTTGGCAAAAAACCGATAAAATTTTGCAGGGAAAAATTGCATTCTTCGCCGTCCTGTATTATAATACCCACATGGGGTAGCTGGAGGGGGTTAACTATGACTGCCGCTTATTGCCGAGAAGAAAAAAAGAGTCTCCTGACCAGGTTAAAAAAAATCGAAGGGCAAGTGCAGGGTCTCCAGCGCATGTTAGAAGAAGATAAAGACTGCGTGGACGTATTAATCCAGATCGCCGCCGTACGAGCCGCCCTGGATAAAGTGGGTATTATTCTATTTGAAAATCATACCCGGAAATGCCTTGTCAAGGCTTTGGAAGAGGGACGGCAAGAGGAAATGGTGGATGAGTTAATCGAGGTCCTACGCAAGTTTATGAAATAGTAAAAGAAAGGGGAAATGAAAATGTCCAATGTAGTTGTGGTCACCAATGACAATTTCCAAAAGGAAGTCCTGGAAAGCGAACTCCCGGTATTAGTGGACTTTTGGGCTGCATGGTGTGGTCCTTGCAAGATGATTGCCCCGGTGATTGAGGAAGTTGCTGATGAACTGAAAGGTGAAGTCAAGGTATGCAAGCTGAACGTGGATGAAAACGGTGAAACAGCGGCCAAGTACGGCATTATGAGCATTCCTACTTTACTGCTGTTCAAGAACGGAGTGCTGGCGGGGCAGCAAATCGGATTTCAACCAAAAGATGCTTTAATCAAGTTTATCCGAAATCATATTTAAGTAGTGGCTGGGCGAGTACTGGTACAACGGTTAGTTAATCGACGCTAACCGTTTTTGTTTTATATGGGAGGAGGATTTCATGAACCTTTTCGATTACAGCAGGGAGCAGCATTTGAAAAAGAACGCTCCCCTGGCGATGAGGATGAGTCCCCGTAACCTGGATGAATACGTAGGGCAAGAGCATTTAGTAGGACCGGGAAAGCTCCTCCGCCGGGCCATCCAGGCCGACCGGCTGTCCTCCATGATCTTTTACGGCCCGCCGGGAACGGGCAAAACCGCCCTGGCCAGGGTTATCGCCGCCACCACCGCCTCTGCTTTTGTACAGCTGAATGCGGTATCCACCGGGAAAGGCGACCTGCAAAAGGTGATCGATGAAGCGGGGGAGCGGCTGGGCATGTGGCAGCAAAAAACCATTCTTTTCATCGATGAGATTCATCGTTTTAATAAAGCTCAGCAGGATGCCTTGTTGCCGGCGGTGGAAAGCGGCCAGGTGATCTTGATTGGAGCCACTACGGAGAATCCCTACTTCGAGGTTAACGGGGCTTTGCTCTCCCGGTCTCAAATCTTTGTTTTGAAACCTCTGGAACCGCACCATTTAAAAGAAATACTGATGAGAGCCCTGGCCGATGAAGAAAGGGGCCTGGGTTCCTTTCGAGTTTCCATTACTGAGGAAGCTTTGAGCCATATCATTCGCCGGGCGGAAGGTGATGCCAGGCGAGCCCTTAACGCCTTGGAGTTGGCGGTGTTAACCACAAGCCCTAACGACGACGGCGTGATTCACATTACTTTGGAAGTGGCCGAGGAATCGATCCAGCAAAAAGCCGTGCGGTATGACAAAACCGGGGACCAGCACTATGATGTGATTTCCGCTTTCATCAAGAGCCTAAGAGGTTCTGATCCCGACGGGGCCCTCCACTGGCTGGCCAGGATGCTGGAAGCCGGAGAAGATCCGAGGTTTATCGCCCGCCGGATGGTGATCCTGGCAGCCGAGGACATCGGGCTGGCAGATCCGCAGGCTCTGGTGGTGGCGACTGCCGCCGCCCAGGCTTTTGAGTTTGTCGGGATGCCGGAAGGGAGACTGCCCCTGGCAGAAGCAGCTATTTACCTAGCCTGTGCTCCGAAAAGCAATGCCGTCATCAAGGCTATTGACCAGGCCATCAGTGACGTGCGAAATAAACCCCTGGGGCCGGTACCGGCCCACTTGCGGGACAGCCACTATCAAGGAGCCGCCCAACTGGGACACGGCAAAGGTTATCTCTACCCGCATCATTTTCCGGGCAACTATGTCCAACAGCAGTATTTGCCGGATAACCTAAAAGGGGTAGCTTATTACCAGCCCAACGAGAACGGGTATGAAAAAGTAATCCGGCAGCGATTAAAAGAACGGCT
Source organism: Clostridia bacterium (assembly GCA_012840125.1). Lineage (NCBI taxonomy): Bacteria > Bacillati > Bacillota > Clostridia > Clostridia bacterium. The sequence continues at coordinate 18,645 of DULZ01000096.1, forward strand.
GGCTTCTCATCATAGTAAAAATAAATCTGAGTAAATTACTCGGTTTAATCTTGACAGGAATACTCGCATATGGTTACAATAATACCGAGTAAATCACTAGGAATTTCATAAGGGGGTGGATTGGGGTGAAGCTGTCTACCCGAGGGGAGTACGGTTTGAGAGCGATGTTTGACTTGGCCCTGCGGCAAGGGCAAGGACCGGTTCCCTTAAAAGATATTGCGGAGCGACAAGATATTTCAGGTCATTACCTGGAACAATTAATTGCCAGCTTGCGCAAAGCCGGCCTGGTCAAGAGTATCCGCGGCGCCCAAGGGGGATACCTGCTGGGACGACCGCCCAACGAAATAACCGTCGGTGACATTGTACGCGTGTTAGAAGGACCGATCGGACCCACCGAGTGTGTCAGTGAAGAAGATGCGGTGTTGTGTAAGAAATCGGAAACATGTATTGCGCGCCGGGTGTGGGAACGTGTACGAGACAGCATCGTTGAGGTAATGGATTCCATCACCTTAGAAGATATGTGCATGGAAGCGAAAAAGCTGGCAGAAGAATGTAACGGGGACATGTATTATATCTAACAAGTGTCACATGATAAATTCAAGCTATTTGACTGTGATGAGGTGAAAACATGAGAAAGGTATATCTTGACCATAGTGCCACCACCCCCATTCGTCCGGAAGTGGTAGAAGCCATGACGGCCACCCTGACAGAGCAATTCGGCAATCCTTCCAGCATTCACAGCTTCGGCCGGGCGGCCAAAAAGCTATTGGAGGAAGCCAGGGAACAAGTAGCTTTGTTAATCGGAGCCAGACCCGAAGAAATAGTGTTTACCAGCGGCGGTACGGAAGCCGACAACATGGCGGTGATTGGGACAGCCCTTGCCAACCGCAAGAAGGGCAAGCATATCATCACCTCTGCCATCGAGCATCATGCCCTTTTGGATAGTTGCCAATGGTTGGAGAAAAATGGCTTTGAGGTAACATATCTGCCGGTGGACCGGGATGGGCTGGTTAGGGTGGATGATGTGCTGGAAGCCATTCGGGATGACACGATCTTGATTAGTGTCATGCATGTGAACAATGAAGTGGGTACCATCCAGCCCATCGAGGAGATCGGGAAGATTGCCAGGGAGAGAGGTATTATCTTCCATTCCGACGCGGTGCAAAGTGTCGGCAAAATACCCGTGGACGTGAATGAGCTGCAAGTAGACCTGTTGACGGTGTCAGCCCATAAGATTTACGGTCCGAAAGGGGTCGGCTGCCTGTATATCCGCAAGGGAACTCGCATTCAACCCATTCACTTCGGCGGCGGCCAAGAAAGAAAAAGACGCCCCGGGACCGAAAACATGCCCGGTATCGTAGGTTTCGGCAAAGCCTGCGAACTGGCTCGCCTGGACCTGCCTGAAGAACAGAAATTAGCGGTGTTGCGGGATAAATTAATTGACGGGTTGCTGGAAAAAATTCCTGACTGCCGGCTCAACGGGCACAGGACCAAGAGAGTGCCCACCAATGTGAATATCAGCATTCGCTATGTGGAAGGAGAGTCCATGTTATTGAGCCTGGACTTAGTAGGTATTGCCGCTTCCAGCGGCTCAGCCTGCACTTCCGGGTCTCTGGACCCGTCCCATGTGCTGCTGGCCATGGGGATTCCCCATGAAATTGCCCACGGTTCCTTGCGCATGACTTTAGGGCGTGATAATACGGAAGAAGATGTGGATTATGTCCTGGAACAACTGCCGAAGATTGTGGAGAGACTGAGAGACATGTCGCCGTTATACCGGAGTCAACAAACAGGAAAACGTGAAACAAAGGAGTTGTGTCATCATGTACAGTGAGAAAGTAATGGATCACTTCATTAATCCTCGTAATGTCGGAGAAATTGAGAATGCTGACGGGGTAGGGGAAGTTGGCAACCCCACCTGTGGCGATATCATGAAAATAACCATCAAAGTGGAGAATAATATTATTACCGATATTAAATTCAAGACTTTCGGGTGCGGTGCAGCCGTTGCCACCAGCAGTATGGTAACGGAATTGGCCAAAGGCAAAACCCTCGACGAGGCCAAACAGATTACCAGGAAAGATGTGGCTGATGCCCTGGACGGGCTGCCGCCGAACAAAATGCATTGCTCCAATTTGGCGGCCGATGCCCTGCGTTTGGCTATTGACGACTATTTGGCGAAGCAGCAACAGGCATGATCCCTGGTAGGAGTTGAAATAATGAGTGCCAAGCCAAGAGTTCTGGTGGCCATGAGCGGAGGGGTAGACAGCTCGGTTACAGCATATCTCCTTAAAAAACAAGGCTATGACGTGATTGGAGTCACCATGCAGCAGTGGCCTGATGATGCCCCGCTGCCGGAAGGTGAGACGGGCTGTTGTTCCTTGTCGGCGGTGGAAGATGCCAGGCGGGTCGCCCACAAACTGGATATCCCGCACTACGTGCTTAACTATAAAGCTCAATTCGAGGAGCAGGTCATCCAGTATTTTATCCGGGAATACTTGCAGGGAAGAACTCCCAACCCATGCATGGCATGCAACCGGGTGTACCGTTTCGGGGCATTATCGCGGAAAGCGGATGAGCTGGAAATCGATTATGTAGCCACCGGCCATTATGCCAGGATTTATTACGACGAAAACAGGCAGAGATATGTTCTGGCCAAGGGTAAGGACACCAATAAAGATCAGAGCTATTTCTTGTACGGGTTCACCCAGGAGCAAATGGCGCGCACCATCCTGCCGCTAGGCAACTATACGAAGCCTGAAATCAGGGAAATCGCCCGGGAAATAGGTTTGCCGGTGGCAAGAAAGCCGGAAAGCCAGGAGATTTGTTTTATTCCCGATAATGATTACCGCAGATTCTTGAAAGACAGGGTGGGGATGAAATTAGAACCGGGTCCTTTCCTGGATGAGACGGGCAGGAGAGTCGGTACCCATCTAGGTATCGCCTGTTATACCATCGGGCAGAGGAAGGGCCTGGGCTTGGCTTTGGGCCGTCCGGTTTACGTGGTGGATATTGACCCCAAACGAAACGCCGTCATTGTGGGACCGGAAGAAAGCCTGTACAGTAAAGGCCTGATCGCCGGGCATAATAATTACATTCTGGTGGATGCCCCGGAAAGGCCGTTGGAAGTTACGGTGAAGATCCGTTATCGCGCCCCGTCCGTGGCGGCATATCTGGAACCCAGCGAGGACAAGGTGAGGGTGACTTTCGCCGAACCCCAGAAAGCGGTGACACCGGGCCAGGCAGTAGTCTACTACATGGATGACTTGGTCCTGGGGGGCGGCATTATAGAACGAAAATGTGTTTAACTAAAGGGTTTCAAGCATTTGGTAAAGGAATGCTCGAAACTCTTTTTTGCATATTTTTACTCACAGGATCATAAAAATCTTGTACAAAGATTTAGAATTTTCGGGGTTTGTGCTTGACTTTTGTTCCTATTTTGCGTACAGTAAAAATGAATGAACATTCAAACACTACGGAAGGGGGCACCTCAGTTTGGACGCGACGTTAGGAGCGATGTTTTTTGACCGGGTGAATAAATACCAGGCACATACCGCCCTGCGTTTCAAAAAAGACGGTGTTTGGCATGATATAACCTGGCATGAATTCGGCAGCCGGGTTGAGCGATTGGCGTGTGCCCTGTTAGCTTTAGGTATTAATCCTGGCGATAGGGTAGCCATCTTGTCGGAAAACCGTCCGGAATGGGCCATTACCGATTTAGCCATTATCAGCGTGCAGGGTGTTGTGGTGCCTATTTATCACACCCTTAAAGCGAAACAGATCGAGTTTATCCTGCAGGATTCAGGAGCCCGGGTACTTTTTGTTTCCAAGCCGTCCCTGTTGAAGGAAGTCTTGGAGGTCAGGGAAAACCTCAAGGAACTCTTCAAAATCGTGTTGATGGATGCCGACCAAGCCGGAGACCTGCCAAAAGACGTTACAAGCTTTCAAAATGTTTTGGACCTTGGCACTAGTCAAAAAAATAAGTATGAGAAAAGAGTCAAGGAATTGATCCAATCGGCCAAAGAAGATGACACCGTATCTTTTGTCTATACTTCAGGAACCACCGGCAATCCGAAGGGAGCTATGTTGAGTCATAAGAACTTCCTTTCGAACGCCAGAGCCTGCTCTTCCGTCGTACAAGTGGAACCCCATTGGGTGGCGTTATCCTTTTTGCCCCTGAGCCACGTGTTGGAAAGAATGGCCGGCTATTACTTAATCCTCTACAACGGCGGCACCATCGCTTATGCCGAAGGCGTTAACGAAGTAGTGAAAAACCTGCCGGAAGTGAAACCGGATGTGATGGTGAGTGTGCCCCGGCTTTACGAAAAAATGTATGCAGGCATCTTGAATAAGATCAATGAAGGAAGTGCCCTCAAGAAGAAGATTTTTGTCTGGGCGGTGGCAGTAGGTAAGGAATGGTTCTACACTAACCGGGCTAAGAAGAATCCTTCCCTGGTGCTGAGAATCAAGCATAGATTGGCTGATAAATTGGTATATTCAAAACTAAGGGATTTGACCGGAGGTAACCTGAAGTTCTTTGTTTCCGGCGGTGCTGCCCTGGCCAAGGATATTAACGAGTTCTTCCATGCCATTGGCTTGCCTATCCTGGAAGGATACGGCCTAACGGAAACAGCACCGGTGTTGACGGTGAACACATTCGAACACCTCCGGTTAGGCACCGTAGGCCGACCGATCCCCGGTGTTCACATTAAAATTGCCGATGACGGCGAGATCATGGCCAAAGGCCCTAATGTTTTCAAAGGGTACTGGAACCGGCCCGATGCTACGGCGGAAGCTTTCAGCGACGGCTGGTTTCTCACTGGCGATGTAGGTGTTCTCGATAAAGACGGTTTCTTGACCATTACGGACCGGAAAAAGGATATCATTGTTACCTCCGGTGGTAAGAACGTAGCACCGCAAAACATCGAAGGATTGCTCGGTACCGATAATTTCATCAGCCAAGCGGTGGTATTCGGCGATAAGCAAAAATACTTGGCGGCTCTCATCATTCCGGATTTCCAAGTGCTGACCGGCTGGGCCAAGGAAAACGGCATTGCATTCGGTTCAAGGCAGGAATTGATCCAGAACCCGAAAGTCATCGAGCTGTACAACGAAAGAATCAAACATCTCATCAAAGACCTGCCCTCTTACGAACAGATTAAGAGATTTGCCCTGTTGCCGGAAGAGTTCTCAACTGACACCGGTGAGCTGACGCCATCATTAAAGGTGAGAAGGAAATTTGTGCAGGAAAAATATAAGGACATCATCAGCGGCCTGTTCGAGGAGGACGTTCCTAAGACGGCATCCATGATGAAACCTGAACAACCGGCCTAATGTGCATGCGGTCCGCAGCCTATCGAATGAAGGCTGCGTTTTTTTGTATAAATCAGGATTATCCGGGCAATGATATATAGCAAAAACTGCGGTCAGCATCATAGGAGGTTTGGTGGCTCATGGTGAACTGCCCGATTTGTGGAGGGCGGGAAGTGGGAAAGATTAATGTTGACCAGTATTACTGCTGGAACTGTTTTGTCGAGTATGATGTCCATAACCGTATTTATCAGGTGGAAGAAGATGGGAGTCTTGTTGCTATCGGTAACGGAACATAAAGGACAGGGGGTATGCGTATGACCATGGGATTTTGGCGCGGTATGATTGCAGGTGGTATTATCGGCGGTCTCATGAGTAAATGGTTTGGCAAACCGCTGAAAAAGGTCAATATGGAAGACATGTCCCACAAGATCAGTGAGTTAAGAGGAAGAGCGGAAAAAGCCATGCATGAAGCCAAGGACGGCGTCAAAGGGATAGCCAGAAAAAAGTGAGGGATCGTTCAATCCCTCTTTTTTGCTAGCTTGGCCGGGAGGGGTGGAGGTTTATTGACATTGCATCTAGAGCCCAAGTGGTGGTACCGGATCTTGGCGGGGGCATTGGTGGCCATTACCGTGATGCTTCTTTATTGGATTCGTTCCATCTTGGAACCTTTCCTGATAGCCGCCCTGCTGGCCTACTTCTTAAGCCCTATGGTGGAGTTCTTTCAGCAAAAGGGGTTTTCCCGCACAGGCGGTATTGTTCTTACATATTCCATTATTGTCGTCATCTTATTGCTGGCGGGGATTTATCTCTTTCCTATTTTATGGGGGCAGCTGCAGGTGCTGCTGGTTTCTATCCCGGAATATACAAATCAGGCCCATGAACTACTGCAGGGATTTTACAATAAGTATCAAAAAATTGACATACCGCATGCCGTGCGGCAAGAAATTGACCATGCCATCAGGCAAGTGGAGACGGCCCTTACCGATAGTATCGGGCAGGTCATCAACGGAATCCTGGGCGTTTTTACTCATGTCTTCAACATTCTCATCGTGCCCGTGCTGGCCTTTTTCATGCTCAAGGATGAAGGGCGCACCATGAAAAAGATATTGGCAATGATACCGGAAGCAAAAAGAACGAGAATTCTTCATCTTTGGGCGGAACTGGACGAGCAGTTAATCAAATATTTGAAAGGTTATCTAATCCTGGCATTGACGGTGGGCCTGTTGACCTCCATCGGTTTTTTTCTCATTGGACTGGAGTTTCCCTTTCTGCTGGGCCTTGTTGTGGGGATATTCGACGTGATCCCGTATTTTGGGCCCATCATTGGAGCTATCCCGGCGTTTGCGGTAGGGATCCTGGAGTCTAAAAGTAAAGCCATCTCCGCCCTCATCGTGATCTTTGTCATCCAGCAGTTGGAAAGCAACGTCCTATCTCCTAAGATCATCAGTTCCAGTGTGGGACTGCACCCTTTACTGGTTATTTTCGTACTGCTGTTGGGCAATAAGCTCTACGGAGTCATCGGCATGCTGCTGGCGGTACCCGTGGCCCTGACCCTCAGAGTGCTCTGGCGGCATGTGGTCCTGGCATGGCTGCTTAGGCCGGTGCAAGACTGAAGGATGATTGTCACAATTTGCCGAGAACCGGCCGGAATAATTGACAATGATTGCAGCCTTATGTATAATATTACAGCAAAGCAGACAGTAGCTGACCATGATGGACAAGGGGTAAGCTTCACCGTCCCGATTGAGTTCCGTCCCTGACGTGTTGTCAGCGACGGGTTTTTAATTTTAAGGATAACTGGGTTAAAGGAGTTGTCAGAGATGCTCTCCGGAAGTGAGATCAGGACCAAATTTCTCAAGTTTTTTGAAAGTAAAGGTCATCAGATCGTGCGCAGCAGTTCCCTGGTGCCTCATGATGACCCAACCTTGCTGTTTACCAATGCCGGTATGGTCCAGTTCAAGGACGTATTTTTAGGACTGGATAAAAGACCGTACAAGCGTGCCACGACGTCACAAAAGTGTGTCAGGGCCGGCGGCAAGCACAATGACCTGGATACGGTAGGACGGACGGCCAGGCACCACACTTTTTTTGAGATGCTGGGTAATTTCTCCTTTGGCGATTACTTTAAAAGGGAAGCCATTGCCTATGCCTGGGAGTTCTTGACCGGGGTATTGCAGCTGCCCAAGGATAAACTGTGGGCCACTATTTACTACGATGATGATGAAGCTTTCCACCTCTGGCTGGAATTAACGGAGATTCCCAAGGAAAGAATTGTACGGTTAGGAGAGAAAGATAATTTTTGGGCCATGGGCGATACCGGGCCTTGTGGTCCCTGCAGTGAGATCGTCATTGACCGTGGCGAAAAGTTTCGCTGCCAGGCGCCGGAATGTGCCATCGGTAAGTGTGATTGCGACCGGTGGTTGGAAATCTGGAATTTGGTCTTTATGCAGTATGAACGTGATGCGGACGGTAAGCTAACTCCCCTGCCCCGACCCAGCATTGACACGGGCATGGGTTTAGAAAGAATTGCTTCCGTGCTGCAGGATGTGGACAGCAACTTCGATACAGATCTCTTTACTCCTTTGATCAAGGCTGTGGAGGACATCAGCGGCCAAAAATATCAAAAAGGGACTGCAGGTTTTCCTTTCCGGGTCGTTGCGGATCATGCCCGGGCATGCACTTTTCTCATTAGCGACGGGGTGCTTCCCTCCAATGAAGGCCGGGGCTATGTGCTGCGGCGAATTTTGCGCCGGGCGATCCGGTTTGGCAAGACTTTAGGCATCGAGGAGCCCTTTATGGACCGCATGGTGCCCGTGGTCGTAGACATTATGAAGGATGCTTACCCGGAACTGCTGGAGCAAAAAGAACAGGTGATGAAGGTCATCCAAGTGGAGGAAGCCCGCTTCCATGAAACATTGACGGAAGGCACCAGGGTGGCTAACGAAATTGTGCAGCGTGTCCTGGCAAGCAACAGCAAAGTCATCAGCGGCAAGGACGCATTCCTCCTTTACGATACATATGGTTTTCCCCTGGATTTGACGGAAGACATTGCCGAAGAACATGGGTTGACTATCGACCGGGAGGCCTTTGAAGCAGCGCTGGAAGAACAGCGCCGCCGGGCGAGGGCAGCCAGGGAAGAAGCCAATGCCTTTGATTTTGCGACCTCTTTCGCGGACGTTATTCATGCAATCCCGCCCACTGAGTTTTTGGGATACAGCACCCTGGCTTGCGACGCCAAAGTCCTGGCGATTGTCCAGAACGGCCGGCCTTTAACACAACTTGACGCCGGCAGCGAAGGATGGCTGATTTTTGACCGGACTCCTTTCTACGGGGAGAGCGGCGGCCAAGTGGGAGATGAAGGGTTGTTATCCGGTCGCAACGGGCAAGGGGAGATCCTGGATACAAAGAAGCTCCCCGACGGGCACCCGGTGCATCTTTGCCGGGTAATGAACGGTTCTGTGGCAGCCGGTGACACGGTCAGGCTCGAGGTAGCCGGCAATAGGAGACAAGCCATTGCTCGTAACCATTCCGCTACCCACCTCCTGCACCAAGCCTTGAAAAATGTTTTGGGCAGCCATGTGCACCAGGCCGGCTCCCTGGTAGAGGCCGACCGGTTAAGATTTGATTTCACTCATTTTGAAGCGCCCACGGAAGAACAGCTGCGCGCGGTAGAAAGGCAGGTCAACGAGCAGATTCTAAACAACTTGCCGGTTGAAACCTTTGAAATGAGCTATGATGAGGCCAGGAGTGTGGGGGCCATTGCCCTCTTCGGTGAGAAATATGGTGAACAGGTGCGCGTCGTTAAAATGGGCGATTTTAGTAAGGAATTGTGCGGGGGTACCCACGTGCCGCAAACCGGTGTCATCGGCTCCTTCAAGATTTTGAGTGAAACCGGTGTCGGGGCGGGTCTAAGACGAATTGAAGCGGTAACCGGCACGGCTGCCTTGGATTTCTATGAACAACAATCAGACCTTTTGAGTCAAATCACGAGCCTGCTCAAAACGCCGGCTAACCAGGTAGTGAACAAAATCCAAGGTCTTTTGCAGGAGTTGAAGGACAAGGACAGGGAAATCGAACAGCTCAACCAAAAAATAGCCCGCTATCAAGTGGAGGAGTTGTTGCATCAAAAACAAACGGTAGCCGGAGCCGCGGTGCTGGCCGTGAAGGTGCAGGCATCCGATATGGAAGGGCTTAGAACCATGGCGGATTTATTAAGACAAAAGCTGGGATCCGGCGTGGTAGTCCTAGGTGCCGTTATGGATGACAAGGTTAACTTTGTGGCGGCGGCAACTAAGGATTTGTTGCCGAGAGGGATTCATGCCGGCTTGATCGTCAAAGAAGTAGCCAAAGTAACCCTGGGGGGCGGGGGCGGCCGGCCGGATATGGCCCAGGCGGGAGGCAAGGACCCGTCCAAGCTGGACGAAGCTTTAAGTAAGGTAGTTGATATCGTGAAAGAGCAGCTTAAATAGCTCCGCCTGCTGGGAAAATTTTGTGGTAAAGTCTTTCCTCAAGCAGGGATTGGCCTGGTAGTAGCGAATGTACACATTAGGGCTTGGTAGATGGTGGAGGTGGGATGATGACTAAAGGTAACCTGGAGCAGACGATGATGTTTAGAGTGAACAAGGAAGATCTACCGGAAGCCAAAGAAGTACTCATGGCCGTGTATCAGGCGCTGCAGGAAAAGGGGTACAACCCTATTAACCAGCTTGTGGGATACCTTTTGTCCGGTGATCCCGCTTACATTACCAGTCACAATAACGCCCGTAACCTGATCAGGAAATTGGAGAGAGATGAACTGCTGGAGGAACTATTACGCCATTATTTGAAAATAGAGTAAGCAGTTAAACCTCATACAGTTTTGTATGAGGTTTTTCCCTGCTTAGGGCGAGGTATGTGGTATGAGAATTATGGGACTTGACATCGGAGATAAAACCATCGGAGTGGCCGTGAGCGATCCTTTAGGGTTGACGGCCCAGGGAGTTACCGTCATTAAACGGTCTGGCCCGGAGGAAGATTTGCGCCGGTTGGCCCAACTGATCGAAGAGTATGAAGTGGAACTGGTCGTCCTGGGATTGCCGAAAAACATGAACGGCACTCTTGGGCCACAAGGGGAAAAGGTACTGGCTTTCCGGGACATACTGGAAAAAGAGTTACAGATTCCGACGGTATTACAAGACGAAAGATGGTCAACAATAGAAGCAGAGCGCCTTTTGCTTCATGCAGACGTTAGTCGTGCCAAGCGGAAAAAAGTCATCGACAAGATGGCCGCCGGTGTCATTTTGCAAAGCTATTTGGACAGTCGTTACCATAGCCGTCACAACCAGGATTAGTTTGACAGGACATCTTTTACGCGGTAAGATAAGGTATGTATTTTTTGAAAGGGTGGATGCCATGACTGAAACACATGATAACATTATTGAACTGGTGGATGAGGAAGGGAATGTCTTCAGCTTTACGTTGATTGAAGCCTTTGAAGTGGAAGGAAAAAGATATGCGGTCTTGATCCCCAATGATGAGGATACCGGTGAGGCATTAGTGCTGAAAATAGAAGTTGATGAGAACGGGGAAGAATGCCTCTATGAAATCACCGATGACGAGGAATGGGACACCGTAATGCAAGTTTGGGAAGCTTTGATGGACGAGTAGGACCGGCCGCCCTTGGGCGGCTTTTGTTTTTCTCCCGGTTGGTTGTGGAAATATTGCCTAAACGCTATAATAATTGTATTAATTGTTTTCTATAAGGGGAATCTGCGTTGGATACTCGTCAGAATTTGGCGACGGCGGAAATGGGCACCCGGGCCCGCCGGAGGCGTACCGGGGAGAGAGCCAAGGGGAATAGGGTGAAACGGCTGGTTGTGCTTTTAGTTTTTCTGACGGTTTTATGTATTTTACCATTTCCGCTGATGAACTACTACCTCAAACCTTATGCTGCCGAATCCCGACCGGTGGAAGTGGAAATACCCATGGGCAGCAGTCCTTATGCGGTGGCCCAGATACTGGCTGATAAAAAAGTGATCCGCCATCCCAAAGTCTTTTATTACTATACCAGGTTAAAAGGGATCAGTCCTCAATTTAAGGCAGGAACCTATACTTTGGACGCTGCCTGGCCCATGGAGCAGATTGCTGTAGCTTTAACGCGGGGGGGCCGGGGAGCGGTGGTCACGGTCACCATCCCAGAAGGTTTTGACTTGGAGCAGATTGCGGCCAGGATCGCCGCGGCGAATCTGGTGAGCCGCGAGGAATTCCTTCAGGCGGCAGCCCACGGGGAATTTCACTATGAGTTTTTGAACGGAGTACCCGAGGGTGACAAGCGGCTGGAGGGTTTCTTGTTCCCGGATACGTACCAGTTCGCTGCCGGTGCCACCGCCGAAGAGATTATCCACAAGATGCTGAAGCGCTTCGGCGAGGTTTATCATGAAGATTATCGCCGGCGGGCCCAAGAGCTGGGTTTATCGACGCTGGAAGTGGTGACGATGGCCTCCCTGGTGGAAAAGGAAGCGAAACTGGATGAGGAAAGAGCAATGATTGCCGGGGTCTTTTACAATAGGTTGAAAAAGAACTGGAAATTGGAATCCTGTGCTACAGTACAGTACCTGTTGGATGAGCCGAAGGAAGTGCTTTTGTATGAAGACCTGGAGATTGATTCGCCTTACAATACCTACAAGTACTACGGGCTGCCTCCCGGACCCATTGCCTCTCCCGGCAGGGCGTCCTTAGAAGCGGCTTTATATCCGGCAGAGGTGGATTACATGTTTTTCAGGGCAAATCCTGACGGTTCCCATGTCTTTTCCCGGACCTTGGCAGAGCATAACAGAGCCGGAGCCTCAAAATAATAAGTTAAGGATATTTGTGCTCGCAGGTGGAGGCAACATGCAATGACCAAGCCTGAAATCCTTGCCCCGGCAGGGAACTTGGAAAAACTGAAAATCGCCGTTATATATGGTGCTGACGCCGTTTATTTAGGAGGAGAGCGGTACAGCCTAAGAGCCGCTGCGGGAAACTTTTCCTTAGGGGAAATGGCTGAGGGAATCCGGTTTGCGCACCAGCACGGCAGGAAAGTTTATGTGACCGTGAACATCCTGGCCCACAACCGGGACCTGGGAGGATTACCCGGTTATTTAAGAGAACTGGCGGCCCTTAAAGCAGATGGGGTAATTATATCTGATCCCGGCCTGGTGGCATTAGCCAGGGCAACGGTGCCCGAGCTTCCGATTCATTTGAGTACCCAGGCCAATACCACCAATTGGGCCAGTGCCCGCTTTTGGCAGGAGCAGGGGGTTAAGAGGATCGTCCTGGCGCGGGAACTGTCTTTCCAAGAGATAATGGAGATAAGAGAAAAGACCCAGGTGGAGCTGGAAGCTTTTGTGCACGGTGCCATGTGCATGGCTTATTCCGGCCGGTGCTTGTTGAGCAGCTACCTGACCGGGCGCAGTGCCAACAGGGGTGCTTGTACCCATCCTTGCCGCTGGCGCTATCATTTGGTAGAAGAGACTCGTCCCGGGCAGTACATGCCCATCGAGGAGGATGAGCGAGGCACTTATATTCTCAGCCCCAGGGATTTGTGTATGATTTCCCACGTTCCCGCGCTGGTGAGGGCCGGGTTAGACAGTTGGAAAATAGAAGGCCGGATGAAAAGCATTCATTACCTGGCGACTGTGGTTAAAACCTACCGGGAGGCCCTGGACCTTTTTTGGGAAAACCCGGACAGTTACAGTTTCCGGGAAGATTGGCTGTTGGAGCTGCAGAAAGTCTCGGACCGGGGTTTTACGACGGGGTTTTATTTTGGTCCTCCCCATGGTGACCGGGAAACGCCTGCCGGGCGTGTTCCGCTGCCGGTGCAATTCGTGGGGCTGGTCCTGGAACACCCGTATCCCGATTTGGCCCTGGTGGAACAGAGAAACCGTTTTGCCGTGGGTGACACCTTGGAAGTACTTTCACCTCAGGGGGCCCCATTTACCTTTCGCTTGGAAAAGCTATATGATGAATCCGGAGCTCCCCTGGATGCGGCACCCCATGCCCAGCAAAAAGTATATCTGGAAGTACCGGAAAGGATCACGCCATACTCCATCCTCCGCCGCCGGGTTGAGGGTGATTAGTCCCGCCGGCAAGCCATCTCCGGCACTGGTTGACTAGAGGTGGCTTCTTTTTTTTTTAAGTATGATGTATACATAACTGGCCGGGGTTTTCAAGCAAAGGGTCATCTATTATAATTAACTAACACAATGACAGGCGGGGGGATAAAGGTGGATCATAAAGGGGACGCGTTGCTGACCAAGTACCTCCAGGTATTAGGCAAATCCGCCGGTAAAGAAATGGAAAATATCAGAGCGAAGATGGGCTGGTCTTTGGCCGAAGATTTATGGGGAAGTCTGGAAACTGAGCCTAAGACCGTTGAGCAATTAATTGCTTTCTTAAATTACAGACTGCAGGCGGAGTTTCCTTTTTGCGAAAGGCTTGAACTGAAAGAAGCCTCACCGGTGGATATTACGGTGATGGTTCATGGATGTGCCTTCAAGAAAGCGAACCTGGATTTAGTGCAGCACCATCGGCAAAACTTGTGCCCGGTAGATCCCTTCTTGATATTTTTCTTGAATCGAAGCTTCAGCCAGAATTGCTGGTTGGTGGATAATGCTTTTACGGAAGATGGCTGCATCATGAAGTTTTCTTTAAGCAAAAGCTGCGCCCTTAAGTAGGGGTAACGGTCATGAGAGGCTGCATGGGCAGCCTTTTTGTTAACCGTTCTTTTCGCAAATATATATTGACAGCAATTTGTTTAAAAAGTATAATAAAAAAACAACCGGGAGCATAATTTGCTTGCATCATTACACTGGAAAGGAGAAAAGCCATGACACGGGTGAAATTTTCGGAGGCAGCCATTAATTACATCAAGAGTAAAACTGATACGGTTACATTACTGGTGGCCTCGGTAGGGGGATGAGCAGGTTCCTGTCAAATGCCTGCCGTGTTCGCAGGCAAGCCGGATAATGTGAAATCTTATGAATACACGCAGGTGGACGGCTTAAATGTTTATATAGACAAAACCGTTCCGGTCCATCCGGAGGGGTTACAAGTGGACCTAAAAGGTTTCGGCTTGTTCAAGAGATTGGTCGTGGATGGGTTCATGGTTTAGTTTTTCTGCGATATAATATAATAGCGCGGTGGGGCAACATGGACCATATGCTGTCCCACTTTATGTTTAACAGGGGGGTTGTTTATGAAAAAGCGGCTAACCATTATCTTGGTCGCAGCGATCCTGATAGCCGGGGTGACGGCCTTCCGCCTCCTCAGCGCAGGTGCCGGTGAGTTGGAAGCCACCCCGAATCCGGAGGAACGCTTGGCTTTAGCCCTGGCCCAAAACAAACCCATATTCATCGAGTTTTTCGCGGACCGCTGTCCGGCGTGCGTGGCCATGAAACCGACCATCGCTGAATTGAAGAAAGAATACGGCGACCGGATCGAATTTATCCTGGCTGATACTGACGGTACCGGCTTGGCATTGGCCATCGAATACCAGGTCATGTATATCCCGTCATATGTATTTATTAACGCTCAAGGTGAACGGGTCGGTGGGGATATGTCCGGTTACATGTCCAAGGCGACGCTGGAAGGTTTCTTAAAAGCGCTGTTGTAACGAGGTAAGGTGGCGGAGAAGGGGTTAAGATGATTGAGTATTTTACCAATCTGGTGAGCCAATCCATAACGGGAAGCCTGGGTTTGGCACTGCCCTTGATTTTTGTGGCCGGGGTGGTGACCAGTTTTAGTCCTTGCATTTTATCCATGATACCGGTCTTGGTAGGCTATGTAGGTGGATACAGCAATCCTTCCAGGCTTAAAGGTTTTTCCATGTCCTTTCTTTTTGTCCTCGGGCTGGGAGTAACCTTTGCCATCCTGGGCATCACGGCCGCCAGTTTCGGCAGAGTATTTGGACAAATCGGCTCCCACTGGTACTTGATCATGGCCGCAGTAGCCATTCTCATGGGGTTGCAGCTGTGCGGTGTTTTCCACTTCAGTTTTCCCGGTTTTAAGACCATGCCCATCAAAGTAAAAGGCGTGGTGGGCAGCTTTCTCATGGGCCTCTTCTTTGGCCTCGTCGCTTCGCCTTGTGCCACGCCTGTGTTGGCGGTGATTCTCACCTATTTGGCCAGTAAAGGAGATCTGGTTTACGGGGGCTTGATGTTATTTGCCTATGGGTTGGGCCACGGCATGCCGCTAATAGTGGCAGGAACCTTTACCGGCGCTATCAAGAATTTGCGGCATTTTCAGAAATACAGTCCTTATGTCACTTATGCCAGTGGAGGCATCCTCATTCTACTGGGGGCGTATCTTTTTTCCTTGGCTTTCATTTAATTACGGTGCCCATCAGGCATCCTCAAGCTTCATGGTTTTCGGAGGTAATCTCCTTAGTCAGTTTTTCTAAGGCCCGTTTTTCAATCCTTGATACATAGGAGCGAGAAATCCCTAGTTTCTTGGCGATTTCTCGCTGTGTTTTTCTAAAGCTGTTAAATAAGCCGTAACGCATGATCAAAACATTTCTTTCCCGGGCCGTGAGGGTTTTTAATTTAGCCAGGACTCGTTCTTGCTCGTGCAGCAGTTCTACTGTGTCGGCTACGATATCTTGATCGGTGCCTAGTACATCGATTAAAGTGATTTCATTACCTTCCCGGTCCACCCCAATGGGATCGTGAATGGACACTTCTCCCTTGGTCTTTTTGATGGAGCGGAGGTGCATGAGAATTTCGTTTTCAATGCAGCGGGCGGCATATGTAGCGAGCCTGGTGCCTTTACTGGGATTAAAGGTATTAATTGCTTTAATTAAACCAATGGTTCCGATAGAGATAAGGTCATCATTATCCTCGCCTGTACCTTCGAATTTCTTGATGATATGGGCCACTAAACGCAAGTTGTGCTCGATGAGCATGTTCCTGGCTTCCTCGTCTCCCTGCAGCATCAATGAAATGTAACGGGCTTCTTCTTCTTCTGACAGAGGTTGGGGAAAAGCATTGTTGCTAAGGTAGGACACCAGTAATGAAATGCCTTTTAGGAGGGAAAGAATTAGAGCACCTAAGACCAGGTAATTAAACATTTCATCACCCCCGCAGTGTTACCCTATAATATATGAAATCCACCGGAACAGTTGCTAGTACCATTAACTGTAAAGAAAAGGCAACTCCCGCGGTTTTTGATCCTTGCCCGGCAGTTTTGGTATAGTATAATTAAGAAGAGTACATGAAGGATAGGAGCTGGCTATGTTCAAACTGTTAAGACCTCATTTGTATGTAAACCGGTTGGAGGATATTCCTTTGGCCGAACTGGCGGAAAAGGGTATCCGGGGTCTAATCATTGATCTGGACAACACGGTGACGGAATGGAACAGCAATTTTATCCAGGAAAAAGTGCGGGCTTGGTTTGAGCAGCTGCCGCAATACAATTTAAAACCATGCCTGGTTTCCAATAACAGCCACGGCAGGGTGCGGAAGGTGGCGGAACAGCTGGGGGTGCCTTTCATTTCTAAAGCGGGCAAACCTCGCCGCAGGGCTTTCCGGAAAGCCATGGAGATGCTCGGGCTGGATCCCCAGGTCACCGCGGTGATTGGGGATCAGGTGTTTACGGATGTCTTAGGAGGCAACCGGTTGAGGTTGATGACGATTCTGGTGGTACCTCTCACCAAGAAAGAATTCATCGGTACCAGGTTCATGCGGCAGTTGGAGAAGCTGGTCTTATCCGGTATGGCGAAGAGAACATGAGAGGTGGCGTATGAAGATATTCTCCAGTCCCCGTTTGGTAGGCATTATGGGTTATCCTTTAGGACACACCCTGTCGCCTCCCATGCATAATGCGGCTTTTCAATATCTCGGTCTTGATTATGTTTATGTACCTTTTGCCGTACCTCCCGGCAATCTGGCAGATGCTGTTAATGGCATTAGAGCCCTCCACATCGCCGGATGCAACGTGACTATTCCATATAAAGAACAGGTCATTTCCTTCCTTGATCGCTTGCACGACTCGGCGAAAATGGTGGGTGCCGTCAATACCATTGTGAACCGGGACGGCGAACTGTGGGGTTACAACACTGACGGAGCCGGTTTCTTGCGTTCATTGACTCAGGAACTCAGTATTGACATCAAAGGAAAATCAGTATTAATGCTCGGGGCCGGCGGTGCTGCCAGGGCCGTCGGTTTTGCCCTGGCTCAAGCAGGCGTGGGCAGGTTGCTTATCGCCAATCGCAGTTTTACCAAAGGGCTGAGCCTGGCTCAAGAAATTGCCCGTGCCGGTACCGTGATCGCCGAGGCGGTGGAATTGGTACCGGAAGCCCTGTCCGGCTGCCTGCGGTCGGCGGACATCCTGATTAATACTCTGCCGTTAGGGATGTATCCTCAGGTGGATGCCATGCCTCCCATTAACGAGGAGTGGCTTAACCCACCTTTGATCGTGTGTGATTTGATCTATAACCCCAGGCAAACGAGACTCCTAGCCAAGGCGGAGCAAAGAGGCTGCCGGGTCCTCAACGGCGAGGGAATGCTGGTGTTCCAAGGAGCCGAGGCCTTTCGCCTGTGGACGGGGCACGAGGCGCCTGTACTCATCATGCGCCGGGTGTTGGACCGGTTTCTATGACGACAAGTTGCACGACTTGTCGTTTTTTGTTTGGAAAAGGTGAAAGAAAATTAGCATTTCATGGCAGGAAATCTCAATAATATCCATAATATTTAAATCATGGCATTTAGAGGGAGGGCTGAACAGGTGTCAGAGAAGCTAACGATCCAGCAAGTAGCGAGTATTCTTCAAGTCGAAGTCAGTACGCTTCGCTTTTGGGAGAAAGAATTCGCCGAATTCTTGAGAATTCGTGAACCAAAAGGAAAGAGAAAGAGATATGATCAAAACCATTTGGAAACTTTCAGTCAGATCAAAGAACTGCTGCAAACCGAGCAGTACACCATTAAAGGCGCCAAGCGCCGGTTGGAATTGGAACGCACCCTGGCAAGTGCCATGGGCATAGACCATAATTTGAAAACGACGATCTTTTTCATGTTCTCCACCATCATTGAAGAATTGCGTAAGGCCCAGGAAGAAAGCAGGAGGTTGGCCGAGGAGGTACAGCGCCTCCGGATGCAAAAAGAAGCTGCCGAGGAAAAACTGTTTGAAGAGCAGAATAAGAGCTTACTGGAGTTCTTGAGAGACAAGCTGCAGACAAGAAAACCGGAAGTCAGTTAAGCTGCGCAAGCAGCTATTTTATTTTGCATAGATTAACAAAATGTTACATGGGAGTAACAGGATTTTAGTTAGACTGCGAGAATATGGTTAAGAATAAATTTAATACTTGACAAGGCGGGTGAAGGCAATGCTCAGGTTTCTCACCGCCGGAGAATCCCATGGACCCCAGTTGACGGTTATCGTCGAGGGGATGCCTTCCGGCGTGAAAATTGATATAGATTTGATCAATGCCTGGCTGCGGGACCGGCAGCAGGGTTACGGCCGCGGCGGCCGCATGAGGATTGAAGAGGACCGGGTGGAGATTTTATCCGGGGTCCGAGGCGGCATGACCTTAGGCAGCCCGATTACGATGGTCATCCGGAACAAGGATTGGGTCAACTGGGAAGAGGTGATGCGCCCCGATGCGGGAGCAGACTTGACCCAAAGAAACGTGACCTGTCCTCGTCCCGGCCATGTGGACCTGGCCGGGGCAATGAAATACCATCATCAAGACATCCGAAATGTCCTGGAAAGAGCCAGTGCCCGGGAGACGGCGGCACGGGTGGCGGTCGGTGCCTTGGTGTGGCAGTTTTTGTTTGAGTTCAATATTAAGGTGTTGTCCCACGTTACCTGCGTGGGCAGTGTCTTCTGTTCCGGCACCAACCTGGACTGGGACACGATTGCAGAACGGGCCGCCAAGTCCCCGTTTTTCTGCGCCGATCCGGTGGCCGGTGAATACATGATGAAGGCTGTGGATGAAACGCGGCAAGCGGGGGAGACTCTCGGGGGGATCTTTGAAATCCTGGTGAAGGGCCTGCCGCCCGGGTTAGGAAGCTATGTGCATTGGGATCGCAAGTTGGACGGCCTCTTGGCTCAGGCTTTAATGAGCATTCAGGGCATCAAAGGGGTAGAAATCGGCTTGGGTTTCAAAGCCGGTACTTTACCCGGCTCCCGGGTCCACGATCCAATCCACTATAATCAGGTGGACGGTTATTATCGTATATCTAACGGTGCCGGCGGCCTGGAGGGCGGTATCACCAACGGTGAAATGCTGGTATTAAGGGCGGCCATGAAACCCATCCCTACCTTGATGAGACCTCTAGCCAGCGTCGATGTGGTTACCAAGGAACCTCGGGATGCGGCGAAAGAAAGGTCCGATGTATGTGCCGTGCCGGCGGCGAGCATTGTCGGAAAGGCGGCCATTGCTCCTGTACTGGCCAATGCCATGCTGGAGAAATTCGGCGGTGATAACCTGGCGGAGATCAAAGCCGCCTGGCAGCATTATTGCGAGTATGTGAGGGGCTTTTGATGAAGGCGAACATCGTTCTCATTGGATTTATGGGCGCGGGCAAAACCAGCACCGGCAAGAGATTGGCGGAAATCCTGCAGATGGAATTTGTGGATACCGATAAAGAAATAGAAAAACTGACCGGGATAACCATCAGCCAGATCTTTGCCCGGCATGGCGAAGTGCGCTTTCGTTCCGAAGAGCATCTCATCGTCACCAAAGCCGCTAACCGTACCAATTGCGTCATTGCCACCGGCGGCGGGGCGGTGCTCAATGAGGAGAACGTCCGGGCTTTACAGCGAAACGGCATTTTAATTTGCCTGACCGCCAGCCCGGAGGTAATCCAGGCCAGGGTGAGCAAACGAGGCGGGAGGCCTCTCTTGCAAAAAGACAAATCCGTCGAAAAGATCAGGCAAATGATGGAGGAAAGAAAGCCTTTCTATGCCCAGGCGGACTTTACCCTGGACACCAGCGAGCTTAGCCAGGAGGAAACCGTAGACCGGATTTTAGCCTACCTGCAGGAAAGGGGGGTTATAGATGGAAACACTTCTCGTTGACTTAGGCGAAAGGAGCTACCCGATTGAGCTGGGTTGGAACTCACTGGCAGAACTGGGGGCGTATCTCAGGCGCCTCATCCCGGCCAAGAAATGCCTAGTAGTCTCCAACCCGGTAGTGATCGAGCTCTACGGCCAGATTTTGCTGGACGGGCTGAAAGACGCCGGTTTTCAGCCGGAGACTTTCATCATTTCGGACAGCGAGCAAAGCAAATCAATCGACACCGCCGTACAGGTATACGATGCGCTGGTGGCCCATGATTTTGACCGCAATTCTCCCATCCTGGCCCTGGGGGGCGGGGTAGTAGGGGATCTGGCGGGCTTTGTGGCCGCCACTTACATGCGGGGTGTTCCTTTTGTGCAGGTGCCAACCACCTTGCTGGCCCAAGTGGACAGCAGCGTCGGGGGCAAAGTAGGGGTTAATCACCGGGAAGGCAAGAACTTAATCGGCTGTTTCTACCAGCCCCGGGTGGTATGGATTGACCTGCAAACCTTGACCAGCTTGCCCCGGCGGGAACTAAAAGCCGGCATGGCGGAAGTGGTTAAGTATGGTGTCATCCAAGATGAAGCCTTTTTCCGCCTGCTGGAAGCAGAAGGAAACCAGATCATGCACCTGGATAAATCCATCCTGGGCAGGGTCGTGCGGCATTCCTGTCAAATCAAGGCCCAAATCGTGGGGCGGGATGAACGGGAAGTGGGTATCAGGGCTTTGTTGAATTACGGCCATACCTTTGGTCATGCTTTGGAAACATTGACCAACTATGAAAGATACCGTCATGGGGAGGCCGTGGCGGTCGGCATGGTGATTGCGACGAAAATCGCTTTGGCCCTGGCAGTCTGCCGGGATGAGAGTGTCTTGGACCGGCAGCTGGCCCTTTTAAATGCTTTCGGGTTGCCGGCGGAATGGCCCGCCGATGTAGATAAAGCCGGGATCCTGGACGTAATCATGCACGACAAGAAAGCGCGGGGCGGGTCCTTGCGCCTGGTGTTACCGGTGAGAATAGGCGAAATGACCATCAGAAGGTTCACGCCGGAAGATGTGAAACTGATGCTGGAACACTTTTAACAAGCACAATGCTTGCGGTTTGGGAGAGGTCAGGATGGGACGCAAACGCCTTGGGGAGATACTGCTGGAGAAGGGTCTCTTGACCAAAGAAGGCTTGGAGGAGGCTTTGCAGCTGCAGCAAGTGACCCAAGAAAGGCTGGGACGTATCCTGATCCGGTTGGGACTGGTACCGGAAAAGGAAATCACCGCTGCGCTGGCAGAACAATTGGGGGTCCCGGAAATACACTTGTTTGACGAAGTGGACATGAGCGTCATCCACGGGGTCGTCCCGAAATCGTTAATCGTAAGATACAAAGTGGTGCCGGTGAAACGGCAGGATAACCGCTTGCTGCTGGCCATGGCCGACCCTTTGGATGTGCTGGCTATCGATGATATTCAACAAGTGTGCAAACTGGAGGTAGAGCCGGCTATCAGCCCGGAAGGAGAAATCGAGCAGTTTATCGGCCAGTTCTACGGCTTACAGGAACTGGCCAGTCAAGCCTCCCAAGACCCTGAACTGTCGGCCGCACCCGCCGGCACCTGGGAGATTAAGGAGACCATTCACGACGAAGCTTTAGTGATCAAGCTCATCAATACCACCCTGAGCCAAGGGATTCGGCTGCGAGCCAGCGATATTCATGTGGAACCGTCCATGGATAGGGTACGCCTCCGATACCGCATTGATGGGCTGCTCCGGGAGGTAATGGAACTTCCCCCGGGCATCCTGCCTCCCCTGGTATCCAGGATCAAAATCATGGCCAACTTAGACATTACGGAAAAACGGCTGCCCCAGGACGGGCGCCTGCAGCTTCACCTGAATGGCAAGCTGGTGAACCTGCGGGTAGCAGTGGTGCCCACCCTGTTCGGAGAAAAGGTGGTCCTCAGGATCCTGGATGGAGCGACCTCCCTCATTCCCTTGGATGACATCGGTTTTTCAGCCGGTACGTTGAAACAATACCGGCAGTTAATTACCAGTACCTACGGCATGATCCTCATTACCGGGCCCACGGGCAGCGGCAAAACCACCACCCTCTATGCCACCCTGGATCATATCAATAAACCTGAGCTCAACATCATGACCATCGAAGACCCGGTGGAATACGTTTTACCGGGCATCAACCAGATCCGTGTCCGTGCAAAAGCCGGGTTGGATTTTGCGGCCGGGTTAAGAGCGATTCTACGGCAAGATCCCGACGTCATTATGGTGGGAGAGATAAGAGACCGGGAAACCGCCGAGATTGCCGTACGGGCAGCCATCACCGGACACTTGGTGTTCAGTACTTTACATACTGCAGATGCGGCCGGTGCCGTGACCAGGTTGTTGGACATGGGGGTTGAACCCTATTTGGTAGCTTCTTCTTTGCACGCGGTGGTGGCCCAGCGGCTGGTACGCCGGCTTTGCCCCCATTGCCAGGAGCCTTACCGCCCCGAACCCGGGTCCAGCGAGGCCATCTACCTGGAGGAAATGGGTTTTCCGTTAGGTGAATTAACCAGGGGCACGGGTTGCCGTCATTGCGAGTACACAGGTTATCACGGGCGCCTGGCCATCTTGGAGCTGCTGCCCATGCACCGGGAATTGAGGCAGTTGACCATGAAACGAACGGCCAGCGATGAATTGAAGAGGGCAGCCATAGCCTCGGGCATGGTGCCCCTTCAGGAAGACGGCATCGCCAAGGCTTTTCAAAAACTCACTACCGTGGCCGAAGTGATGCGTGTAGCCTACGGTGCCGAAAACACATGACGCTAGGGTGATCCAGCTTGGCTATCCTGTCCTTTGTTTTAGGTCTTGTGACCGGCTCTTTTTTGAATGTTTGTATCTACCGTATTCCCAGGGAGGAATCCGTCGTTTACGGCCATTCCCGCTGTCCTCACTGCAACACTGAACTTGGGGTCAAGGATCTAATACCGGTTATGAGTTACCTGCTGCTGAAAGGACGCTGTCGCTACTGCCGGGAGTCTATCAGTATACAGTATCCCCTGGTGGAGTTATTAACCGGGGTTGTCTTTTTGCTAACCTACCTGGCCACCGGTTGGCATATCCTGCTCCTTAAATACTGGTTCCTGTTCAGTATTTTGATTGTGATTACCTTCATCGACATCAAGCTGCTTCTCATTCCCAACCGGTTGATCCTGATGATCCTGAACTGGTGGTTGTTGTGGCAGGTGTTGGAGCCGGAAATATCCTGGGGGCAGTCCCTAGTGGGTTCTCTCCTAGGCGGAGGCATCTTACTGGCGATCGCCGTCCTCAGTAAAGGCGCGATGGGTGGAGGGGACATCAAGCTGATGTTTGCCGCCGGTTTGATGTTGGGAGGTCCCGCCGTGCTTCTGGCTTTGTTTATCAGCTTTGTCAGCGGGGCCCTGGGAGGCGGTTTCTTGCTCGCCACCGGGGTAAAAAAACTCAAAGAACCTATTCCTTTCGGGCCCTTCTTGGCGGTTGGCATTTTTGTGGCCGCCTTGTGGGGAGAAGAATTAATCCAGTTGTATCTATTTTTGTCAGGGATCCGCTGAGATCCTTGATCAAAAAGAGATAAGTTATATGGTATAATAAGCCAAACGGTTTCAGTAACCGTGGTAGAGATTAGAAAGGGTGCGTGGGAATGCGTATATTAATCATTGACGATTCGAAATTTTCCCAGATTACCACGGCGAAAATGCTCAGGAGTGTCATGCCGGACTTGGAAATTGCTTTCGCCGGGGATGGGGAAGAGGGGTGGCAAAAGTACCTGGAGTACAAGCCTGATTTTGTTTTTGTGGATTTGCTCATGCCCTTGGTGGACGGCCAGACTTTAATCACCAGGATCAAGAAAGCCGATCCCAACGCCAATATCATCGTGATCTCCGCCGACGTACAAATGAGTGTCAGGAAGGAGCTGGAAGAACTTGGGATCAAGGCTTTCTTCAACAAGCCCTTCAATCTGGAAAAAGCCCAAATGGCTGCTGGGATAATGAAAGGCGATGCCCAATGAAACTGAGTCCAATGCAATATGATATTTTGAGGGAAATCTTTAACGTAGGTGTAGGAAAGTCTGCCAGTCTCCTTTCGGAAATCGTAAACCGGCGCATTTTATTGAATGTGCCCCATCTCGAGTTGGTGGACTTCGATAAAAGGGTGTCGGGGATTCACTTCCATGGAATGCCTGAAGGGACCCTGGTGGTGTCGTCCATTCGCTTTAGGGAACAACTGGCGGGCGTGGCCAATCTCATTTTTCCTGCCGATAAGATGAGGCAGTTTCTCAATCTGTGTCACGGCGAGGATGCAGGGTTGTACCGGCAGCATGATCATTTTGACGATATCGATCTGGACATCATCAAAGAGATTGCCAATATTGTGCTGAATTCCATTGTGGGAGAGCTGGGCAATTACTTGAACTTGGAACTCCATTACACCCTGCCCCAGGTCCGGCTCCTGGGCCAAGGGGATTTTCTGGTTGACCTCCAGAATGAAGAGAAACTATTCCGTTTAATGCTCTTTATCACTTTTAGAATCGACGAAACAGAGATAAACG
>DULZ01000097.1 GCA_012840125.1 Clostridia bacterium
GCCCTGCGCCCGGCCCGCCGCCCCGATAGCCCGCCGGCGGATTGCCAAGCTGGGATGCACAGCATAAGCCCGCCAGCAGCACGCCCAGGCCGCAGTAAACGAAAGTCATGGCAATCCCTACCGCCTGCAGCAAAGCATTCGCCAGGGGCGCAAACAGAACCGAGGACAAACCGACCCCGGCAACCACGATGCCGGTGACCTGCCCTCGACGCTCCGGCGGAAACCATTTCACCGCAGGGGGGATGGTGGAAATACTGCCGGTCCCAATTCCTCCCCCGGCAATAATACCAAAGGTAATGACGAGCAGCAGGGGATGCAGCAGCAACCCGGACAGGACCAGGCCTACCCCCATTAGGGTGGCCGAAACAACGGCTGTAAATCTCGGACCCCTGGTGTCCTGCAGCCGGCCGAAAACCATCATAAAAATCACAAAGGAAATGGTGGCCGTCGTATAGGGCAGGGATGCTTGCTTGCTCGTCCAGTTAAGCTCGGTAATCATGGCATTACTAAGAATGCTCCATATGTACAAGATCCCCGTCAACACATTTAATCCCGTGGCTGCGCCCACCACCAACCAGGCCCTTGCTTGCGAAGTCATCGACACATGCTCCTCCTTAGCTTTGTTCTTTGTATAATGCTGTTATTGACCCCCGTCGTCTGCATCCTGGATAGGAGCAAGCCTTCAGGCCCCCCGGAAATACCAATACCCGTTAGCAAAATCAACAGACGCTTTAAATAACGCACACTAAAACACAACCCCAGCAGGAACAAGTCCTGACCGGGGTTGTGCAGTACTGCCCTGTCTTGTCATCGTTCCTCTCGGAAGTACGGTAAACCCAGCGCGGCAGGGGGTTGACTTTCCCGCTTGCGGCGCAAGGAGACGGCAATCAGCACGATAATGGTGACCAGGTAAGGCAGCATCTTAAAGAGCTCCATAGAACGCCTGGTCAGGTTCGGGATGTAGAAGAAGAGCCAGAACAGCATCCCGAACAAATAGGCGCCCCAGATCCCTTTCTTGGAATTCCAACTGGAAAAAATAACCAGGGCCACGGCCAGCCACCCCAGGCGCTCAATACCGCCGTCGGCGTCCCAGGTGCCCTTCGTATAATCCATCACGTAGAAGAGCCCGCCTAAACCGGAGATGCCGGCCCCGATGCAGGTGGCCAGGTATTTGTACAGGGTGACGTTAATACCGGCGGCGTCCGCGGTAGCCGGGTTTTCACCCACCGCCCGCAGGTTCAGGCCCACGCTGGTGCGGTTAATAAACCAGTTGACAAACAGGGCTACGGCCACCGCCAGGTACACCATGAAACCGAAACCCAAGAGCATCCCAAAAAGCGGCGGCAAATCCTTGGCAAAGGGCAAACTGGCCCGGAAAGCAGAACTGGTGGCGGCCACGGAGATCTGGCCTACACCGCCGGCCAGTTTGTTCAACGAACCGCCGAAAAAGTTGGCGAAACCGCCGCAAAAAATGGTCAGGGCCAAACCGGTAACGATCTGATTGGTTCTTAAAGAGATGGTCAGCACACTGAAAATGAGCCCACCCAGCATGGCGGAGAAAAAGGCCGCACTCATGGCAATCACGATACAGAGCAGCTTGTTGGGCTCCGGGTTGTTCATTTCATAGAAGAAGACACTCATGAGTCCCATGATGCCGCCCAGGTACATGATGCCGGGCACACCGAGGTTAAGGTTACCGGATTTCTCAGCCAGGGTCTCACCGGTGGACCCGTAGAGAATCACGGTGCCGAACATGATACCGGCCTGCAACAGTGCGATTAGTTGTGTCATGCCTGTACCTCCTTGTGCTTGCCGCGCCTGAATTTGACTTGATAGTCAATGAAGAACTCACTACCCATCACGAAGAAGAGGATGATACCCACCAGCATATTGGACACGTGGTTGTTCAAGTTGTAACGGGAAGCGATTTCAATCGCACCTTTATCCAAAAAGATCAACAGGGCTGAGAAGAGTATCATCACAAAGGGATTAAACTTGGCAAGCCAGGCTACGATGATGGCGGTAAAGCCCCGGCCGCCGGCAGTGCTGGTAGAAATGGTATGACTGGCGCCGGCTACCGCCAAAAACCCGGCCAGGCCGCAAATAGCGCCGGAAAGGAAAGTAGTGCGCATGATCACCTTAGGCACATTCATCGCGGCATAGCGGGCGGTATTCTCACTTTCACCTACCACAGCTATTTCATATCCCTGCTTGCTATAGCGCAAGTAGAGGTACATGAGCACCGTCAGCGTGAGGACCAGGATCACGTTTAAAGCATAAGCTTGGCCGAACATTTCCGGGAACCAGCCGATCTTGGTCCTGGGGTTGATGACACCTACCGTATTAGAACCGATGGGGTTTTCCCAAAGAGCCACAAAATAGGCGGTCAACTGGATGGCAATATAGTTCATCATCAAGGTAAACAAGGTTTCATTGGTACCCCATTTCGCTTTGAAGTAACCGGGAATGAGGCACCAAATACCACCTACCAGAAGGCTCAGCACAAACATCAGGGGCAGCATCTGGGCCGTGGTAAGGGTCTTGCTCATGTTGATCATGATGAAAGCTGAAGCAATACCCCCCACCAGGATCTGGCCTTCCGCCCCGATGTTCCAGAAGCGCATTTTAAAGGCCGGTGCCAACCCGAGAGCAATACAGAGAAGCATCATCATATCCCGGATGGTTACCCACATGCGCTTATTAGTACCGAAGGCACCCTCAAACATGGCCCCGTAAACCTTAAGGGGGTTCATTTTCACAATGGCGAAAATGATGATGGCGCAGACCACCAGGGCAGCCGCCAAGGCAAGGGCCCGGATGCCCATAGCCTGCCACACGGGCAACGGCGCACCGCGTTTGGAAATGCGAATGAAGGGTTCAGCGTATTTATGCTCTTTACTCATGCCGTCGCCTCCTTACTCAGGTGGGTCATCATTAGACCGACTTCTTCTTTCGTGGTGGTGCGGGCATCCACAATACCGCTGACTTTACCGGCACAGAGCACCAGGATCCGGTCACACAGTTCCAGCAAGGCATCCAGGTCTTCACCCACATAGATGACTGCCGTGCCTTTTTCCTTTTGCTCATTCAACAACCGGTAAATGGTCTGGGTAGTCCTCACATCCAGGCCCCGCACCGCGTAAGCGGTCATCAGCAAGGAGGGGTTAGAGGCGATTTCCCGGCCCACGAGCATCTTTTGCACGTTGCCGCCGGAAAGACGCCGGATGGGAGTCTTCAGGCCCGGCGTAATAACCTCCAGCTGTTCCACGATCCTTTGGGCCAGCTGCCTGGGGGTCTTGCGGTCCAGGAAAGGAGTTTTCCCTTCCTTATAGCTCCGCAGCATCACATTGTCCGTCAGGTCCATACTGGCCACCAGTCCCATCCCGAAGCGGTCCTCAGGCACGAAAGCCAAACCCACTCCCAGTTTGTAAATGTCCATGGGAGTCTTGCCGGCCAATTCCACTTCCCGACCGTCGGGATTAATTAAGCGGATGGAGCCGCCCTCTTGCACATGCTGCAGGCCCGCAATAGCTTCCAGCAGTTCCCGCTGGCCGCTGCCGGTAATGCCGGCCACTCCCAAGATTTCCCCACCATAGGCAGTAAAGGAGACATTATCCAGGCGCTTGACGCCGTCTTTATCGATAACGGTTAAATTGCGCACCACAAGGCGCTCCACCGGATTTTTCGGCTCCGGCCTTTCAATATTAAGAGATACGGCACGCCCCACCATCATTTCCGTCAGCTTCTGGGGATTGGTATCCTTGGTGGCAGTTTCGCCCACTAACTCGCCCCGGCGCAAAACAGCCACCCGGTCGGAAATCTCCATCACCTCATGGAGTTTATGGGTAATGATCACGAGGGCTTTGCCGTCGGCTTTCATATTCCGCATCACCGCAAAGAGCTTTTCCGTCTCCTGCGGCGTCAGCACAGCCGTCGGTTCATCAAGAATCAGAACATCAGCACCCCGGTAAAGAATCTTCACGATCTCCAGCTGCTGCTTTTCCGAAACGGACATGTCATAAACCTTTTTATCCGGTTCCACATGGAAACCATAGCGGTCACATATCTCTTTCACCTTGCTGCGCACATTCTTCAAGTCAATCAACCTGTGTTCATTCAAGCCAAGTACAATATTTTCCGCCGCGGTCAACACATCTACCAGCTTAAAGTGCTGGTGCACCATACCAATTCCCAGTTCATAAGCATCCCTGGGGCTGTTGATGGTGACCCGCTCGCCGTTTATGCAGATGTAGCCATCATCCGGCATGTAGATACCGGACAACATGTTCATGAGGGTGGTTTTGCCGCTGCCGTTTTCGCCCAGCAACGCCAGGATCTCTCCGGGGCGAATGTCCAGGCAGACCTTGTTATTGGCAATGACCGGGCCGAAAGTCTTCGTGATATCTCGCATTTGAACAGCCATGCATACTGTTTTCATAGTATCCACGAGTGATTACCCTTTCTGTTCTATTTGGCTTGACTCCCACGACCGTGAGAAAGGCAAAGCCGGCCGTGAGGTTAGGTTTAAAGTATTTTCAAAAATATGGTTATTAAGGGAAGAGGAAAGGGAGAGAAGCAGACTGCCTGTTTCTCTCCCCTCCGTATCGAAACTAGTTCAATTCTTTAATGCCGTCGATGCGCAGTGAGAAGTACGGCGCACTGCGGAGGGTGGATTCATAGAAGATCCCGTCTCTGATAGCTTCACCGACATCGCCCACAAAGTCGCCGTCGAGGTCAATTGCCAGGAAGGAAGTAACTTTTTCACCGTTTACGGTGTAGTTGGCGGTATCAAAGACATGCATAGTACCGTTCTTCAGGGCCTCTTCCACCTCGGCTACTTTTTCAGCGGTACCGGGAGCGCAGCTGTCACCCAGCGGGGAGATCTGAACTGCACCGATTTCGTAGCCACCGGAGAGATCGGCGGGCATAGCTTCACCGGTAATCATCTTTTCGAGGACCTGAGCGTACAAGGCGGCCCAGTTGTTCTGAGCGGAAGTCAAAGCTGCCTTGGGCGCCACGGAACGCATGTCAATGTTATAACCTACGCAGTAGACGGTCTTACCGGAATCCAGCGCCGCCTGTACCGCAGAAGGAGCGCCGGTGGAGTCAGCGTGCTGCCCAATGATGACAGCTCCTCTGGCCATCAGGGCGTTGGCGGCCTCAGCCTCGGCGACCGGATCATACCAGGAGTTGGTGTACTGGACGTCCATATGAGCATCGGGTACGATGCTGCGGATGCCGAGGAAGAAGGCGGTGTAACCGGAAACCACTTCCGCATAGGGGTAGGCACCGACGTAACCGACATACGGATCGGTGACGAGTCCTTCATCCATCAACTGCTTAAGCTTCATGCCGGCTACTACGCCAGACACATACCGGCTTTGGAAGGTGTAGGGGAACAGGTTGACCACGTTATCCACAGGTTCCAGCGCAGCGGTATCCCCGGTGGACGCCACGAAGATAATGTCGGGATATTCCGCCGCCGCAGCCATCATGTGCGACTGGTGGCCGTAGCTGTTGGAGATAATGATGTGGCAACCTTGCTCTGCCAGGTCAACGGCGGTATCGTAAGCGGTTTCGTCTTCCGGAATGTTATACTTGAAAATCACCTGGTCTTTGGAGATACCCAGCTGCTCGATGGCACCCAGGATACCCTCGATATGGGCCATGTCGTAGCCGGAGTTCTCGTCGTGAATCAGGATCACACCGATTTTCAGCTCTTCCTTAGGAATAGGATCCCGGTCACTGCGAACCGGTGGGCTCCACTCTTTTGTTTCGGAAGGTTGCTCTGAGGTTTCAGCCGGAGGAGTGCTGGGTGCTTCACTTTGCTGCTGTTGTCCCCCGCCGCCGCAACCGGCCAACATAATACTCGTGACAAAAAGCACTAACAGTATCAATGAGATTTTTTTACTCTTGAGCAACAATTTGATCTTCCTCCCCTCTTAGATAGCTCTTCCCACTTCAAATGCAAAGCCGGACCATAGCTTAAGACCTATCGGTTCCGCAATCACCCCTTCATCATAAAATAGCAGACCCAATCTTTGTCCACCTATTGACAGTAATATACTTCTACCCAAACGACGTATTTCCTGCTGGAAGTGTTTATTTTTAAGGCAACTTTCAAAATATTACCGATCATTAAGTACCACTTATCACGTTGTCCAGTTGTTCCAAATACCGGTACAAACCAAGTAAAAAGGGTATTATTTCCCCGCTGGGAGCGGGAAAACAATACCCTGATCTTCCCCTATCTTATTTCACCGGCCGGGGCTGCTTGATCTGGGCCTGAGCGGCAGCCAAGCGGGCAATGGGCACCCGGTAAGGAGAACAGCTGACAAAATCTAAGCCAATCTCATGGCAGAACTCAATGGAGCTGGGGTCTCCCCCGTGTTCGCCGCAGATGCCGATGAGGAGGTCCGGCTTCACCCGGCGTCCCTTGGTCACGGCCAGCCGCATCAATTCTCCCACGCCTTCCCGGTCCAGCACCGCGAAAGGATTGTCCGGGAGAATGCCGGCATCAATATACTGGTGCAGGAATTTACCTTCGGCGTCATCCCGGCTGAAACCAAAGGTTGTTTGAGTCAAGTCATTGGTACCGAAGGAGAAGAATTCAGCTTCCCCGGCGATGGCATCGGCCGTCAGGCAGGCCCTGGGGACCTCGATCATGGTCCCGACGGTGTATTCAAATTCCACACCGGTTTCCCGCTGGACTTCCCGTGCCACTTCGATGACGTGCTCTCTTAAAATGGCCAGTTCCTTGACGTTGCCCACCAGCGGGATTTCCACTTCCGGCAGGACTTTGTATCCTTCCTTCACCAAGCGCACCACCGCATTGAAAATGGCCCTGGCCTGCATCCGGTAAACTTCCGGGAAGCTGATGCCCAGGCGGCAGCCCCGGTGCCCCAGCATGGGGTTAAACTCGGAGAGATTCCGTACTTTAGCCAGCAGTTTTTCCTTGGCGGCCAGTTCACCGGGATCCTTACCGGTCAGTCTCAGCTCGGTGATTTCCACCAATAATTCCTCCGCATGGGGCAGGAACTCATGCAAAGGCGGATCTAACAGGCGGATACAAACCGGCAGCCCTTCCATAGCTTTAAGGATGCCGTAGAAATCCTCTTCCTGCATGGGCAAGAGCTTGGCTAGAGCCGCTTCCCTTTCTTCCTTGGTCTCGGCAAAGATCATCTCCTGCACCACAGGCAGCCGTTCCTGGGCCATGAACATGTGTTCCGTACGGCAGAGCCCGATCCCTTGCGCGCCGAATTCCCGGGCTTTAGCCGCGTCCTGCGGGGTATCGGCATTGGCCCGCACGCCCAGGTATTTGATTTCATCGGCCCAGGCCAGCAAAGTGCTGAACTCGTCGCTCAGCTGGGGATCGATCATCTTGATCTCGCCGGCTATCACCCGTCCCGTAGCACCGTCAATGGAGATGAGGTCCCCCTTCTTGAAGACCCGGTCTCCCACGGTGAATTGCTCCGCCTGGTAATCGATCTTGATGGCTTCGCAGCCGCACACACAGGGTTTACCCATCCCCCTGGCCACCACGGCGGCGTGGCTGGTCATCCCACCCCGGGAGGTGAGCACACCCTGGGCCATGACAATGCCATGAATGTCGTCGGGGGTTGTCTCCGTCCGCACGAGAATCACTTTCTCCCCTTGCTGCCCTAAAGCTTCCGCCTCATCGGCATCGAACACGACGGCACCGGAAGCGGCTCCCGGGGATGCAGGCAGTCCCTTGGCGATGACATCCACCGGTGCGTCGGGATCAATCCGGCGGTGCAGCAGTTGGTCCAATTGGGAGGGCGGCACCCTCAGAATTGCTTCTTCCCTGCTGATCAGGCCTTCCTTCACCATGTCGACGGCAATGCGAATCGCCGCCGCCGTGGTTCTTTTGCCGGACCGGGTCTGCAAGATGTATAAACGGCCTTTTTCCACGGTAAACTCGATGTCCTGCATGTCCCGGTAATGGTTTTCCAGCAGTTCGCAGATCCGTGCGAATTCCCGGTAAACGGCGGGCATTTTATCCGCCAGCCGGCTAATGGGCTCCGGCGTCCTGATACCGGCCACCACGTCCTCCCCTTGGGCGTTGATCAAGAACTCACCGTAAACGGCTTTCTCCCCGGTGGAGGGGTTCCTGGTGAAGGCCACGCCGGTGCCGGAATCGTCACCCATGTTGCCGAACACCATGGTCTGGACGTTGACCGCCGTGCCCAGGTCATCGGGAATCTTGTTGATCTTGCGGTAAACGATGGCTCGCTGGTTGTTCCATGAACTGAAAACGGCCTTGACCGCCATGATGAGCTGTTCAAAAGGCGATTGGGGAAATTCTTTTTTCGTCTTTTCCCGGACGATTTTCTTGTACTCCTCAATAATGGTTCTCAAGTCTTCCGGCGGGATCTGGTGGTCGAACTGCAGCCTTTTTCTTTTCTTAACGGCTTCCAGCACGTTCTCAAACTCGTAATGCTCAATGCCCAGCACCACGTCACTGAACATTTGAATGAAACGGCGGTAGCAGTCCAAAGCAAACCGTTCATCGCCGGTGCCCTTAATTAACCCTTGCACGGTTTCATCGTTTAACCCCAAGTTGAGAATGGTATCCATCATGCCCGGCATGGAAATAGGGGCGCCGGAGCGCACGGACACCAGCAAAGGATTGGCCGCATCCCCAAACACCTTGCCTGCCACTTTTTCTAATTCCCGCATTTTGACTTTCAATTCTTCTTCCAGCCCGTCGGGGAACCGGCCGTCGCCGGCCAAGTATTCCTTGCACGCCTCCGTCGTGATGGTCAAACCCGGGGGTACAGGGAGCCCGATGCTGGTCATTTCCGCCAAGTTGGCTCCTTTGCCTCCTAAGAGTTCTTTGCCTTTCCCTCTTCCTTCCGTGAATAGATAGATATAGGTCTTACTTGCCATATCGTTCCCCCCTGTAATAGATTTCCAGTACTTTGCTGGCTGTCTCTTCCACCGCTTTGTTGGTTACGTCTATGATGGGGCAGCCGATCTTTTTCATGATGCTTTCTGCGTACTCCAATTCCGCCAGGATGCGTTTCATGTTGGCATAGTCGGCATCAGCCGTCAGCCCCAGCGTCTTCAGCCTTTGGAGGCGAATCTCGTTTAACAGGTGCGGGCTGATGGTCAGTCCCACCACCCGGTGGCGCGGTAATTTAAACAATTCTTCCGGAGGGTTTACTTCCGGTACCAAGGGTACATTAGCCGCTTTTACTTTTTTGTGGGCCAGGTACATGCATACCGGTGTTTTCGACGTCCTGGACACGCCGATGAGCACGATATCGGCCCTTAAGATACCTCTCGGATCTTTGCCGTCATCGTATTTCACGGCAAATTCTACCGCTTCTACTTTACGGAAATACTCCTCATCCAGTTTCCGGAGCAAGCCCGCTTTCATCGCCGGTTTTTCCCCGGCCACCCGCGCCATGATCTCCAACATGGGCCCTAGAATATCTATGGTTGGAATGCCGAATTCTTCCGCCTGGCGAATCATTTCCTGCCTTAGTTCATCTACCACCAGTGTATAGGCGATCAGGCTTCTAAACTGGGCGGCCTCTTCCACCAGTTCCCTGATATGATCCGGGTCGTTGACATAGGGTACCCGGATGATATCCATTTCCGTATGAAAAAACTGGCTGGCAGCGGCTCGCACCACAAATTCGGCGGTCTCCCCGATGGCATCGGAGACAACGTAAACCATGACCTTGGTTTGATCGGAAATAAGCTTTCCCTCCTTTTAATAACTGCCTTCCCCTAATTCCACAAACAGCCGCGTAATATTAGTTTTCGTCAGCCGGCCGATCACTTCCAATTGTTCCGCTCTTCCTTCCTTCGGCCGCACCACAGGCAAAGCGTCCACTTCGTGTTCGATCATCTTGCGCGCGGCCTCGTAAACGGTCTCCTCATTGCGGGTCGTGATGATATTGGGCATCCTGGTCATGAGCATCCCCACGGGTATTTTATGTAGATCTCCTTGCCCCACAGCACTCCGCAGCAAATCTTTCCGTGACACTACTCCCAGGAGTACCCCGCCGTCGCTGACCACAAACAGGGTACCCACATCCTCGGTAAACATGGTCACAATACAATCATAGGCGGAAGTCTTATCCCGTACCACAACAGGTACCGATTTTACATCTTTTACCAGCATGCGGCGCACTGTATCGGCAATGAGGGTCTCCCCCGGCTTACCGCTATAAAAATAGCCCACCCTGGGCCTTGCTTCCAAAATGCCCGACATGGTCAGGATAGCCAGGTCAGGCCTGAGGGTTGCTCTCGTCAAGTTCAATTGCCTGGCGATTTGCTCACCGGTAATCGGACCTTTGCTCTTGACAATCTCCACGATCTGCCGTTGCCGGTCACTTAATTGTATATACGTCACCACCTTTCGCAAATGTGACATACTATATGGACTATTATATACTATATGATGGCTGTTTTCCCTCCCCTTTGTAAAATAAAAATTTCTGGGAAATAAAATCCCCCTGCCGCCCGGAACCGGGGCAGCAGGGGGTATATCGAGGAGGGCCTATTGAGTTTCGTGGGCTTGCATGAGCTTGATGGCTTCGCTGTTATACTTGGGAATTGCCACATCCCACTTGGGACCGGCCACCCCGGTTCTGGCTTCCGCGGCCTTGTTGATGGCCTGGTAGGCGTAATCCATGGATTTGCTCAGGGCGTCAAAGGTTAACTGGGGATTGTGGAAGCCCATGGAGTTTTCGGCTCCGACCCAATCCAGGTAGAACTGGGCCTTGCGCTGCAGTTGACGGGCTTCATTCAGCAGGTCCTGATTGGCGCCGGCGGCTGCCGCGGCGGCAATGGCTTCAATGGCCTCCACATTCACGGTACCCACCCGGGCCATGGTATCGGCTACCTTATCCTGGGTGTAGAAGACCCGTTCTTTCAGCCATTCCGCATCTTCCCGGTGGCAGGTCATGCAGCTCTCATTAATATGCTTTAAGGGGCTGGTCCACCAGTGGGAAGAAATCTTCTCCCCGCCCACCATCATATAAGGCATATGGCAGTCGGCGCAGGACAAGCCCGCTTCGTAGTGAACGCTGCCGATAAAGGTTTCAAATTCCGGGTGCTGGACCTTAATTTCGCCCACCCCGGCTTTCGGGTGCTCCCAGTCGGAGAAGCCCAGTTCTTCATAGTAGGCCAGGATGTCATCGGGGGTAAATCCTTTATCCCAGGGGAAAGTTACCACTTTCTTATCCCCGGCAAAATAGTATTCCACGTGGCACTGGGCACAAACCAGGGTGCGCAGTTCCTGGGTAGTTAAGTTATCGGGATCTTTACCCAGGCGCGTTAAAGCATTGCGCAACGGGGGCTGGGTAATCACCAGCTTCATGGTCTGCGGGTCGTGGCAGTTGGCGCAGGTGATGGGGTCCGTGATCTTATCGGTCAGGGCATGGAAGTTGGTACCGTAAAAATCATCGCCCATTTCGGCCACGAGACCGGGAACATTGGCGCTCTTACAAGTCCAGCAGGAGGCAATACTCTTATCATTGATCCGTTTAATCTTTTTCACGTCTTCCACACTGTAGACGTGGCCCCGGTCTTCATTGTACTCAATAGCGAAACCGTAACCGGCGAAAATCTCCTTCAGGAACGGCCACTGGGTCAGGTTGTCATATTCCTCAGAACCGCCGTATTTGCTGGGCCCGTTGGACATTTCCGCATTTTTCATGTAAGTGTCGTACTGTTTCGGGTAGTACTTGGCGAATTCTTCCGCCGCCAAAGTACCCGGGGGAATATCGGCTCTAAAAGCTACAGGCTGCTTGGTATCAGAGCCGCAACCAACGGCTATGAAACCGGTGATTACTAGGATCACCAGCCCAATAAATATTACATGCTTTCTCACAGCTTGTCCCTTCCTTTCGCGCTTTCTTAACGGAAATTACCATGCGGTGTGTAACGATGACAGTCAAAGCAACGCCGTTCAGGGTCCAGGTTCAGGTTGCGCACCACGTCCTCGTGACACCTGATACAGTTGTCCTGCACCATCTCCGTATTGCTGCGGGCAATCCGGATCGGTTCCGGGATACTCCCCACCGTATTATGATAAAGATGCTGGACCCCGGCGATCATTTTGCTGTAAGTGTAGGTAAAGTAGTTGGTTTGATCGGTATGGCAGTCATTACAGCCGGCCACTTCCCGGTGCGATGAATGGCTCCAGGTGCCGTAAACCGGTTCCATCACGTGGCAGCTGACGCAAAAGCTCGGTTCTTTCGTAGCACTATTCACCCCTTGGACTCCCAGTAAACCGATAAAACACAGTGCCACTAAAAGAGCCACGATCTTGGTCAGCCCCACCGGCTTTTTGGTCACTCCTTCACCGGCGCCGGGTGGTACCCGCTCCACTCCGGTCGGCTTCATGCTTCCCCCCCTTTCCTCGTTAGTCCGGCTTGTGCTTAATTTCATTTGCGCGGCGATACCGGTTAAGCTTATATTAAGAAAAACTTTGCCTCGATCCAATTAACAAAAACATGAGAAATCTTTAACATTTTATTAACATGTCAGAGCGGGAAGATTTCTGTGATCCAGGTCACAGCGGTCCCTTTGTCCCCTCTAGTATGGTGGTAACTGGAGGTGGGGCCGGGATGGAAAAGGCGAGTATTAAACCGGTCAAGCAAAAAGTGTGGGCATACATCTGCAAGATGCGGGGAGGCCGGTGCACCAGCTTACCCCGGTTACCGGCCGGGGAAATTATCATATCGGCCCTGGGCAGTTTTCTCGGCATTGGTTTAGTGGGCATATTATCAGAATTATATGATAACAAGCTGCTTCTGCCCTCCTTCGGTGCGTCGGCGGTACTCTTGTACGGCGCTTGCCACGTACCCATGGCACAACCCAGGCATGTTATCGGCGGCCACTTGTTATCCGCCTGTGCCGGCGTTACCGTGTATCAAATCTTTGGGAACGGCTGGTGGGCCCTGGCTCTCGGTGTTACTTTAGCCATTGTGGCCATGGCTGTCACCAATACCCTGCATCCCCCCGGCGGGGCCACGGCATTTGTGGCTGTTTACAGCGGTCAAGACTACGGGTTTATATTGTCTCCCGTAGGAATAGGGGCCTTTTGTTTAATTGCCATTGCCCTGTTAGTGAATAACCTGTCTCAAGGACGCCGGTATCCAAGCTACTGGTATTAGAGCACCCCACACCGGGGCACAGGGAAACCGTTACCCTGTGCCCCGGTGTTTTAAGCCCGCAACAGCTCCTCCTGTCTCCTATCCCTGTCCAAATACTGGGATAGTTCCATACCAGGGCAGTAGAATTATCACCGGCAAAATGATATTATTAATTATCATTAGAATTGGGCCGTCATGGAGGAGGGGAGAAATCATTGACCCTGTCGGGGATACTGGTCAGCGCGTTTTTAATCGGGTTTTCCGGGGCCATGATGCCGGGCCCTTTGCTGGGCGTCACCATTGAAGGGAGCCTGAAACGGGGATTTATAGCCGGCCCTTTGATCGTCCTGGGGCACGGCTTACTGGAACTGGTGCTGGTTTTGGCCATGGTCTTGGGTCTCAAGGACTTTTTTGCCAATTCATCGGTAGCGGGCATCATCGGGCTGCTTGGGGGCAGTTTTCTGGCCTGGATGGGATACGACATGATCAAATCCAGCCTTACCAAAACGGTGTCCCTGGAGAATACAACCGGTGGGAGGAAGATTTCCCACAACCTGATTCTAAGCGGCATCATCGTCAGTGCTACCAACCCGTATTTTATTCTCTGGTGGGCTTCCACGGGCATGGAATCGGTGCGGCAAGCCTACGTCCTGGGCCTTACGGGAGTACTGGCGTTTTTCATCGGACATATCATGTCGGATTTCACCTGGTACGCCGCCGTCGCCGCGGCTTTTGCCCGGGGCAAGAAACTGATGAATGACACCGTCTACCGCTGGGTCATCCTGGGCCTCGGTACCTTTATCATGTTGTTCTCCATCAAGTTCATTACCGGAGGTTGGCGAATGTTGTTTTAAGAAAGGGGGAAGTGGTAAATGGGAAATGAGCAAGCTTTAACGTCCCTGAGCATCTCCGTCCTGGCCGGGATGGCCACGTTACTCGGCGCTCTGATCATCTTTGTCACCAGGGGTAAAAGCGAGAAGCTGCTGACTTTTTCACTGGCTTTTGCGGCAGGAGTAATGCTGAGCGTTTCTTTTTCAGACCTTTTGCCGGAAGCCAGGCAGTTTTTGAGCGCGGCGCAAGGGGAAACCCGCGGCGTGTTGTTTATGATCGGTTTCTTGATAGTGGGTATCCTGGTGGCCGCCGGCCTGGACTACTTTGTACCCCATGAAGAATTCGATGAAGAAAGCCACGACAAGCCCCACCAGAACCTATTCCGCATCGGCTTTATCTCCATGCTGGCCGTCGGCTTACATAACTTCCCGGAGGGCATCG
The DNA here is from genome assembly GCA_012840125.1 of Clostridia bacterium. Classification (NCBI taxonomy): domain Bacteria; kingdom Bacillati; phylum Bacillota; class Clostridia; species Clostridia bacterium. Next base: position 14,409 of record DULZ01000097.1, read on the forward strand.
CCGTGTTCATGGCCGGAGTCAGCGACCTGACCCTAGGCGTGTCCGTGGCAATAGCCATTACCATGCACAATATCCCGGAAGGCATCGCTGTAGCCATGCCCATCTACTTTGCCACCGGCAACAAGAAAGAAGCTCTTAAGTACACTTTTTTTACGGGCGTGGCGGAGCCGGTGGGCGCTTTGCTGGCGTTCCTGGTCTTACGTCCTTTTATCAATGATTTCTTGCTGGGGGCCATTTTCGCCGTGGTGGCCGGTATCATGCTGTATATTGCCATCGAAGAACTGATTCCTTCCTCCCGGCAGTACGGTTTTAACCGCCTCGCCTTGATCGCCACCTTCGTCGGCATCTGCGTCATGCCCCTCAGCTATATTTTTTGAGGCCGGGTACAAACTAGACTATTGACCTTCCCGTTACGTCAAGGTGTAAAGTGGTGGTTGTCAGGGGGTGAGCACATTGGAATATACCGTGCAGCAGTTGAGCGTACTGGCCGGCGTAAGCCCCAGGACCATCCGCTATTACGATGAAATCGGGCTCCTCAAGCCGGCCCGGATCAGCCCGGCAGGCTACCGGATCTACCGCCTCAGGGAGGTGGACCGGCTGCAGCAAATCCTGTTCTACCGGGAACTGGGGGTCAGCTTGGCCTGTATCAAGGAGATCCTAACGAAGCCGGATTTTGATGAGGTGGCCGCCTTGCGGGAGCACCGCCGGCAGCTGCTGGCAAAAAGACAGCGGCTTGACCTGCTCATCGCCAATGTGGAAAAGACCCTGGCCGCGAAGGAAGGGAGGATCGTCATGGCTGACAAGGAGAAGTTTGAAGGCTTCAAACGCAGACTGGTAGAGGAAAACGAGGCGAAATACGGCCGGGAAGCCCGGGACAAGTACGGCGATGCCACGGTAGATGCGTCCAATGCCAAGGTGCTGGGCATGACCCAGGAACAATACCAACGGCTGATGCAGTTGGAGCTCGAATTCAAGGAAACCCTGGCCGCCGCTTTCCAAGCCGGGGACCCAGCCGGGGAGCAGGCACAAAAAGCCGCGGACTTGCACCGGCAGTGGCTGTGTTTCTTCTGGGACAACTACAGCAAAGAAGCCCATGCCGGGTTGGTCCAGATGTATGTGGATGACGAGCGTTTCAGGGCTTACTATGACGAAAAACAGCCCGGTACGGCCGCTTTCTTGCGGGACGCCGTCTTAATCTACACGGGCATGAACCAATAACGACAGAAGCGACCGGCAGCCGGCCGGTCGCTCTATTTTACCTCCACAAACTGGATTCTCAACCCGTTGGGATCCTGGATAAAGAAGAAGCGCGTGTGCGGGTTAGGCTGGAAGGGGCCGCTGTGAATAGGGATGCCCCTTTCCCGGACAAAGGCCATTTTGTCATCCAGGGAATCCACTTTAAAGCCCAGGGAGATATAAGGACCGATGTTGACCTCTTTCACCTCCCGGTTGGCAATTAACTCCACTTTTGTTTCCCCGTCCCCGAGAAAAGCAATTTCCAGGCCCGGCCCCGCCTGAAATCTCCGGTCCAGTGTTAAGCCCACGATCTCCTGGTAGAAACGTAGGGATTCTTCCAAGTCTTTCACGGTAACAGTCGCCCAGCAGAAACTCATCGGATCGCCTCCCCTCGATTACTCTCTTAGTCATCAATTTACTCGATCTTTCCTTTTTTCACAACTGCCATGAGGAAATTCTTGTCTTTATTACTTCCCTCCTCCGGGCGGGAGACGGTTTCGACAGGCCGTGATTTGTGCTACAATGGATTCAGCCATACAGGCATTACTTCCGGCGGGGGAATTATCATGCAGGAAATTGCCAGGCAATATGGGCTAAAATTAATAGTGCTGTTCGGCAGTTACGGCACGGAACACTTTAAGGCTGGTGACAGCGACATTGACCTGGCGCTGCTCAGCCACACGCCGCTGACGGAGCAGCAATACCTAGCTTTGTTGGCTGCCTTTTCCCGCTATTTTGGCTACAGCAAAATTGATTTGGTGGACCTGCGGAAAGCCTCCGGCTTGCTGAAATACCAGATTGCCACCCAAGGTCGCCTTCTTTACGAAGAACAAGAAGGTGATTTTCTAAGATACAGCCTCTACTGCTTCCGGTATTATTACGATACCGCCAAATTCCGCCGGGAAAGACAGGCTTTCCTAGCCCAACAACTGGAGGAACTGGCCCATGAGCAAGATTGAATGGGAAGTGTTGCAGGAAAAACTCGCTGCGCTTTTGCAGTATTACAAAGAGCTCAAAACTCTCGAGGGAATTACCTGGGAAGAGTACTCGCAAAACTACCTGTATAAGCGAGCGGTGGAACGACTGATCCAGTTGATGGTTGAGGTTGCCACTGACATTAATAATATGCTATTGAAAAGTTTAGGCAAAGGCCCTACTCCGGATTACTTTTCCTCTTTTGTCGAACTGGCGGAAGCAGGAGTAATTCCCATGGATTTTGCCTTGGAAATCGCTCCTTCTACCGGCTTGCGCAATGTCATCGTGCATGAGTATCAAAAACTAGATGACCGGATAGTATATGCCTCTATTAAGAAAACCTTGACATACTATTTCCGGTACCTGCAGCTAATTACCGATTATGTTAACTCCCTAAAATAAAAGACCGAAAAAAGCATGATTCCAGTGATTTCCACCCGGGCAGGATGGGGATAATTTTCGACATAATTATTATGTCATAGTGAGCCTAGAGGCGTTCAAAGAACTGGTCGATGCCATCGGCGGGGTGGAATTCTATGTGCCCCAAGATATGAAGAAAAAAGACCAGGATCCGAGGCTAAATATAGACCTCAAGCAGGGACATCAGCGGCTTGACGGGGATAAAGCTCTACAGCTCGTAAGATTCCGGGGTTATCCCAACGCCGACATCGGTCGCATAGAGACCCAGCAACGCTTTTTGCTGGCTTTGGCGGACCAGCTCTTGACCGTGGCGAATGTTCCCAAGCTTCCCCAGCTGGTGAGCATCTTCGCGGAACGGGTGGAAACCGATTTATCCTTCCGCGACCTGCAATGGTTCGCCCGGAAAGTCATGGATCTGGACGCGGAAACGGATATTACCGTCGCCACATTACCTATCGCCGGCTTCGGCAACTACCAGGGTCATAATTATGTTTACCTGGCCAAAGATAATCTCCTGGAGTTGATCAATCAGACTATCAATCCTTTCAAGTACCCAATTACCGCCGGTGACATCAGCATTATTAGATTGCAAGACAATCGATCAGGTTAAGACCGCGTTCTTCCCTCAACCGGCCCGGAAACAGGACGGGGGCAAAAAAAGAACCTGTCAAACCACTTGCCGGAGCCCGGCCGGGCTCCGGTTCCTGTGTTACGGCTTTAGACAATCCCTTCGAAAATTAATCCTTGCAGAGGAACGAGCTTTCCAACCGGCCGGGACTACAAAGCGGAGGCTTCCACAATTAAATTGTCCACCAGGTCCTTGGCTTTCTCGTAGACGGAAGGCTCTCTCACCGTCCACCCCAGCACCGGCACCTCGAATCTTTGCAGTTTCTTCAGGGTACTGGGAGAAACATTCGTCACTTCATAAGAAATAAAGTTCGGCCTGCTGGCAA
>DULZ01000098.1 GCA_012840125.1 Clostridia bacterium
ACTTCCAAACCCGCCCCGGTTAAATAAGCCGCGGCTTTTTGCCTTAATAAGCGGTTTTGAAACACTCCCCCGGTCAGGGCCACTTTCTTAATCCCGGTCTCCCGGCTGATGCGCCCCGTTACTACCTGGATCATTTTCGCCACGGTGTTATGAAAACGGGCGCCGGCGATTTGTTTCCCCACGCCCTTCTCCAAGTCTTCCACCAAGGCGTGCCATAGGGGGCGCCAATCCACCTGCCAGGGCATGGCCTCGCTGACGGTAAAGGGGTAATGCCCCTCCTCTTCCGGGGCGGAGGCCTCCTCCAAACTGACGGCTGCTTTCCCTTCAAAAGCCGCGGTACCGTACAGATCCAGCACCACTGCCGCCACCCCGTCAAATAACCGCCCGCAGCTGCTGGTCAACGGCGCGTTAACCCCTCGCCCGGTAGCACGCTGCAAAAGCGGCCAGCTTTCCGGCAGCGCTTCCACAAAGCTGAGCTTGAGAGACATCATCTCCGGCCCAAAGGTCTCGTATAGATACTGGGCCCCCATCCGCCAGGGTTCTTTGATGGCCCTGGCGCCGGAAGGGACCGGCAGGTAAGCCAGGTGGGCCCAGCGGGTGAAGCGGGACCTGTTGCCGGTTAGAAACTCACCACCCCATAGACAGCCGTCGAGGCCGTAACCGGTACCGTCAAAAGTTACCCCGATGACCGTTTCATCCAGCTCCTGGTCCAAGAGGCAAGCGGCCAGGTGAGCATGATGATGCTGTACACCGATTAACCGGGTCTCACCGGCCCGGGTTAAAGCATACTTGGTAGACAAGTATTCCGGGTGCAGGTCATGGGCGATGACTTCCGGTTTCATCCCCAGCCGGCCCTGTCCTTCTATGATGTACTCTTCAAACCGCAGGAAATTTTGATAGTCTTCCAGGTCTCCCAGAGGAGGGCTGACATAAGCCAGGCCGTTTTGGATAAAACAAATAGTGCTGTTTACTTCCGCCCCCAGGGCCAACACCTGCCCCCCTTCCCAGGGCCAGTGGAAGACCTCACTGATCGGTCCCGGTTTTTCAAACATCATGCGGTTGAGCTTCTCCCTTCGACCCGAACAGCCTGGTCTCCAGCCATTGATACCAAGGGGACAGTCCCTCCCGGTTCCGGCAGGATACGGGGAAAACCTCGAGGCGAGGATTGACCTTGAGCAGCTCCCCTCTTAAAGTAGGCAAATCCACATCGGTAAAAGGCAGGAGATCGATTTTATTGATGATCACGGCTTCCGCCTCCAGGAATGTACGAGGGTACTTGGCCGGTTTATCCCCTCCCTCGGCCACACTTAAGACTACCACCTTCAAATCCTCACCTAAATCAAAAGCCGCCGGGCAGACCAGGTTGCCCACGTTTTCGATGATCAGTAAATCCAGATCCGCCAGGTTAAACCGGGGGAGCACCTCGGCGATCATCCGGCTGTCCAAGTGACAGCCCCCTTGGGTATTGATTTGCACCACCGGCACCCCGAGCCGCGCAATCCGCTGGGCATCCATCGCGGTGGACAGATCTCCTTCGATCACCCCCACCCGGTACGTCTCCGCCAGCTTGGCCAGGGTCGCCTCCAAAAAACTGGTCTTGCCTGCACCGGGAGACCCCAACAGGTTTACCACTTTCACCCGGTGGCGCCGGAAAACCTCCCGGTTGGCCTGAGCCTGGGCCGCCTGGTTTGCCATTACGCTTTTATTCACTTCCACAATCATCGTATCCCTCCCCCTCGAGACTGGCCACCGCTACCTGGGTGCCGTCCAAAACCCTGACATCCGTCCCATGGCACTCTGGGCAAGTCAAAGACAATGTGGTGGCAGTATACCTGGCCCCACATGCCTGGCATGCGGCCACAACAGGTACTGTTTCCCACTTCAAGGCCGCTCCCTCATAGGGGGTACCCTGGGTTAGGGCCAGGAAAGCCATTTCCAGGGCTTCCGGCACCACGTTCGCTAAAACCCCCAACCGCAGGGTAATCCCTGTCACCTTTCTGAGCCGGTGCTCCCGGACCACCGGCTCCAGCAGGGAAAGCATCTCTTGCACCAAAGCGAATTCATGCATGCCGCGTCCCACCGCCAGTCCTCGTACTGTGACCGGTACAACAGCACGAAAATATGCAATATTCTGATTTATCTCTGGATCTCAAGTTCGACAGCGAGAGGCGTAATCCTCTAAATTGCACCAGATTCCTTCCCAAACGAGGACACCTGTCACCACCGGGAAAGGCTAGATGAGGATTAGCGGCAATCGGTGTTGACCGCAGGGCTGATTTGGACCGCAGGAGCCGGGTTTCATGCTCGAGCAGGACTCCCCTGACGCCCTGTATGAGTACCGGTTGCCCTATTTAAGATTGGTAAAAGAAGCAAGGTACCCTTCACGGCTGTGAAAGGTACCTTTCGTTGTTGGGAGCTCAGTCTTCTTGCTCGTCTTCCGCCGGAGGCCCACTGCCGTCCCCGGTTTGGCTGCCGTCCCCGGCAGCCTGGTCCATTTCCTGCCCACCGGCCGCCTCCTCCGCCCCATGATCCAGTTTAAACTTGGCAATGACCTGCCTGAGATTTTGACTCATCAGGTTCAGGTTTTCAGCCAGACCGGTGAGTTCTTGCATGGCCGCCGCCTGCTGCTGGCTGGAAGCGGAGACTTCTTCGGCCGCCGCAGCGTCCTCCTCCGCCACGCTGGAAATCCGGTTGATGACATCGGTGATTTTCTGGGTGCGTTCCACAATCTGGTGCTCCGCTTCCGCTACTTCGTTGATGCTGTGAGCCACTTCCCTGACGCCTTCGGAGATCCGCCGGAAAATGTGGTCCGTGGCTTCTACCGCCTCTTTCTGGACCCGGTTCGTGGCCTGGGCCGTCTCCATATTATCCACGGCCTCCTTGGCCCCCTGCTGGATCTCCTGTACGATGCGGCCGATTTCTCCCGCCGCCTGCGCGGAACCTTCCGCCAGCTTGCGTACCTCCTCGGCCACAACGGCAAAGCCCCTCCCGTGTTCTCCTGCCCGGGCCGCCTCAATGGCGGCATTCAGGGCCAGTAAGTTCGTCTGGTCGGCAAATTGGGAAATGGTATCTAAGATATCCCCGATCTTTTGTGTCATTTGATGGAGATTGGTGATGGCCACGGCTACTTTATCGCCGGCTGCCGCGCTGTCCGCCATGGCCCGGTTTTGATTGTCAAGCTGGGCCAGTCCTTCTTCAATGAGGCGCAATACTTGCCCGGTGTGATTCCGCACCGCATTGACTTCCTTGCTGGTCGCTTCCACCGCCTTGAAAATCTCTTCCACCATCTCCGCGGCCTGCCCGGCACCGCTGGCCTGCTCATTGGCTCCCGCCGCCACTTCCTGGATGGCATGATTGACTTGCTCCACGGCGCGGCCCGTTTCATTGATGCTGGTCAGGAAATCCTCCGCCACCTGGGCACTGCGCACGGCTCCTTCCTTGACTTCTTCAATGACCTGCCT
>DULZ01000099.1 GCA_012840125.1 Clostridia bacterium
AATCAGGTAACAGCTATAGCACTGCTGTAACGAATCGTTAGTCCATATTCGGTCCAACTTTTATCGAAGCAATAGAAAGGGGATATGTTTAGATGGCTATTACCAATAAAGCTGAACAGTTAAAAGGAGTTAGGCAATACCATATCGATTTGGAAGAAGGGGATGTAGGTAAATATGTCCTACTGCCTGGAGACCCGGCCCGTTCCGATATGGTGGCCAAGTATTTGGAGGACGCGAAACTGGTGGCCCACAAGAGGGAACACCGGACCTTTACCGGTTACTATAAAGGCATCAAGGTTTCCGTTACTTCCACCGGCATGGGCTGCCCGTCGGCGGCCATTGCGGTGGAAGAGCTGATTAATATCGGGGCGGAATGCTTCATCCGCATCGGCAGCTCGGCGGCCCTGCGCCCCGACATTCACATCGGCGACTTGATCATTTCCGTCGGTTCCATGAAAAACGAGGGTACCTCCCGCTTTTATGTGCCGGATTGCTTCCCGGCGGTACCCGACTTCGAGCTCACCAGGACCCTTATTGATACGGCGGAGAGGTTGAAGGATGAGTTAGGCTTTAAATATTATTACGGCATTAACGCCACCGACGACGCTTTTTACGGGGAAACCCAGGAGTGGATCGAAAAGCTGGCTTCCTTGAACATCACTAATATCGAAATGGAGAGCTCAGCTATCTTTACCATTTGCCACCTGCGGCAAAAAAGAGCCGCCATGGTTTGTGCCGCTTCTGCCAACTTGATGACTAATGAAGTGGTTTATGGCAGGGAAAATACCAAATTGGCCGAAGGATGGGATAAAGAAATCAAGCTGGTCTTGGAAGCCATTGCCGCTTTTGAACAGAGGAAACTGGTCTAATGTGGTGAATAAGTAACCCTACGGGGAGGGATGAGGAAATGGCATGGAGCAGGGAAAAGGTGGCCGCCTTGATTGACCATACTTTACTAAAACCGGCGGCCACCCTGGGCGATATCCGGTCCCTATGCGAGGAAGCGAAAGAACATGGCTTCTTTTCGGTGTGTATCAATCCTTGTTATGTGAAAACGGCTAAGGAGTATTTAGCCGGCAGCCCGGTGCAGGTTTGTACCGTCATCGGCTTTCCCCTGGGAGCCAATACCCCGGAGCAAAAAAGACGGGAAACGGTGGAGGCTGTCCAACTAGGGGCGGATGAAGTGGATATGGTGATCGCCCTGGGGGCGGTGAAGGCCGGGGATTGGGACTATGTGCGGCGGGATATCCGGGCCGTGGTGGAAGGAGCAGCGGGTAGACCGGTGAAAGTCATTTTGGAAACGGGGCTGCTGGAGAAAGAGGAAATTGTGCAGGCGTGCCGGGTAACCCAAGAAGCCGGGGCCCATTTTGTGAAGACTTCCACCGGTTTTTTAGCCGGCGGGGCTACCCTGGAGGCGGTATCCCTCATGCGGGCCGCCGTGGGAGAGCATTTCGGGGTGAAAGCTTCCGGCGGGATCCGCACTTTACAGCAGCTAAAGGAAATGGTACAAGCGGGTGCCAACCGGATTGGCAGCAGTGCGTCTGTGGCGATTATGAAGGAATTCGAGGATGCCGTTAGCTTGGATTGACGCGGGAAGGGAGATGTCCATGAAACGGAGAGTCATGCTGATTGTCTTGGATGGGGTGGGTATTGGCGCCCTGCCTGACGCTCACCTGTTCGGCGATGAAGGAAGCAACACCCTGGGAAATGTGGCCCGCCGGGTGCAGCTGCAGCTACCTTGTTTAGGCAGCCTCGGCTTGGGGAACATTGCTCCCCTGGAGGGCATTGCTCCCGCGGCCCATCCCCTGGCCGCCTACGGCAAGATGGCGGAACGTTCCCCCGGCAAGGACACCACCACCGGCCACTGGGAGATGGCCGGCATCATCCTGGATAAACCGTTTCCCGTGTATCCAAACGGTTTTCCACCTGAGGTTATCGAAGAATTTGAAAAACGGACCGGCCGGCAGGTGCTGGG